>DATENU010000006.1 GCA_035274845.1 Chthoniobacterales bacterium | reverse complement strand
TGCGTTCGATCTTTCCTCCGCTTCCCCAGCGCGCCTGGCCAATATCGCCACCCGCGGTCTGGTCCAACCGGGCGACGGGCTCATGATCGCCGGGTTCATCGTGCAAAACGGACCGATTCAAGCGGTGGTGCGCGCACTTGGACCGTCGCTCCTGGACTTCGGAATTCCTAACGCTCTGACCGACACCACGCTGCAATTGCGCGACGAGCAAGGCGCCCTCGTTCTCGAGAATGACGATTGGAGAACGGGTCAGCCACAGGAACTTCAGAACCTTGGCCTCCAGCCCACGAACGATTTGGAGGCGGCGCTAGTTGCGACACTTCAGCCCGGGCCATACACCGCTCAGGTCCGCGGCAAAGGCAACACGAGCGGCGTTGGCGTCGTGGAGGTTTACTTCCCCCAATAGCGGGATCAGGCCTGCCCCCGCGGCTCGACCAGATCGCCTGGCGCGCAAAAGCAAACTTCGCGGGCCCGAAATTCCTCCACCCGGCATGTTTCCGCCAGGGTTCGGAGTTCGCGGAAGGAGAACGCTTGGGCGGCGGAGGTACGACCGTCGGCGCGCGTCATCGGATCACGGAAAATAAGAGCCGTGAGAAGATAAAAGATCGGAGACCAGGACATATCGGCTCGAGAGCTGCCGGCATCGGGCGAGCCCTGGCACGGCGTTATTCTCGTCGAAGTGATGCTTGGCGATCTGAGTTAGTTGAAATCTAAATTTAATTTCAAAGCGTAGAAAGCGTTGACATGTCACTTCCCAATCTGCAGCCTCGACGCTCGACCGCCCCGGCGACCCCACGTTCCGTTTCCCAAACTAATACTCATTGGAGACATCAATCATTCTGCCTGTGGTCGCTTCTCTTCTTGTTATGAAAAATAGGACAACCGTTCCAACCTTCTTGCGCAACCAGCTTTCGAAACCTTCGAGATCTCTCTTCAATCCGTGGAAGACCCTTTGGCTCTGCGCGTCGTTATTGAGCGGACTCACGATTTGCTCCGTCGCGAAGGCCGGAGATCTGACGCCGGACCCAAACTTTCGTGCGCCCTCTTTTGCCAGCATCCAACTGCCGGAACGAGCGCTCCTGCTGCCTGACGGGAAATACCTTCTCTATTTCGATCCGGATACCCTGACGGATCGGCGAACTGCTGCCGTCACAAGATTTTTGCCAGACGGAACCCTGGATACGACGTTCAATTTTGACCGCAGCTATAAGCTGGTTCGGGCTGCGGCATCGGCGGGAGGTGGCAAGATTTACATTTCAGCGACGCGCTACGTCTACGCCGCGCCGGGGAAGGATGTTGAATATATCCTCCGGTTAAACAATGACGGCTCGATCGACCCGACTTTCAATCCAGCGAATGTCGGAGGATCGAACACTAGCACGTTCGCCTGGAATATTTACGTCCAACCGGATGCGAAGATCCTGGTCATTGGTTACTTCACAACCATCGCGGGAATAGCCCGGACGGACGTAGCCCGGCTGCTGCCGGATGGGACCGTGGATCCAAGTTTCGTCCCGGCGACGGTCACCGGTGGAGATATTTATTCGCTGGCGCTTCAGCCAGATAACAAAATTCTAATTGGAGGAAGCTTTAACAACGTGAATGGACTATCGAACCGGGGAGTCGCCCGCCTCGAGGCCAACGGTTCGATAGACTCAACTTTTCAGCCGAGTGGTTTCAGCCGGGGCAGTAGCACCAGCAGAATTCGCGCTCTCCTTGTTCAGAGTGACGGCAAAATCGTGATGTCAGGGCAATTTCGCCTTGGAACGTCGGGACCCCGTGCACCCATCCTTCGACTCAACGCAAACGGCACCGTGGACTCGACCTTTGCCTTCTCAACCACGTCGGACTCCCTCATCGGAAGGGATCTCATTGCCCAACCGGATGGAAAGTTGGTCATCGTCGCCAGTAGCACTGTCTTGCGCTACAACCCTGACGGCACAGGAGATAGCACTTTCCATCTGCCCACCACAGTGAACACAACATTCACCCCGACCGGAGATCCTGGAACCCCGGTTACCTTAAGTCCCCTGCCCGATGGCGACATGCTGCTGGGAGGCATTTTCAACGACGTAGATCCGGTTGGTGCCTCTACCGATTCGCATCTCGGCGTCGCTAGACTTAATCCCGATGGCACGCTCGATTCCAGCCTGACTACGACTCACAAAACCGGGAAGGAGACGGCCCCAAGCAGCTTTGGGCGCTTGGATGATGGTTCCACTCTTATCGGCTTCGCGAGCCTAATCGATCCGCCTATCCCTTATAATGTCGGACGGCTGCTTGCCGACGGCTCACTCGATCCGAATTTTACGCTTTCGAGCCCAAACCAGAATAGTTTTCTATCCGGAGGATTCAGCGCCCTCGGGTTCGAGCGTTTAACTGATGGCAGTTTTTTGGTTTTCGGATTCAATGCAAATTTTAGCTTCACATACGGGAAAGTGCTGCCCACCGGAATCGAAGACACTACCTATTCGGCCGAATCAACTGCCTTCCAGAGCGCAATCGCCTTGCCCCAGGGAAAAGTATTTGTTTCGTGCGCATCCGATCCCCAGACGACGTTGTACTCCATTCTCGCGCGCCTTCAGGCCAATGGACATTTTGATGGCACCTTTCACCTCGCCGAATCGATCTCCTCATCCCAGGTCATTCGTCTCTTGGATGGCCAATTGGATGCGATTTACGCAGGTACTCGAGTCCTGGCGGTGCAATCGGATGGAAGAATTTTATTCGAATATCTTGGCGAGGACGAATCCTTCCACGTGGTGCGTCTAAACGCCGATGGGTCAATCGACGGCAGCTTTGCGGCGACCACAATCAACCCGTTCGATCTGAGCCTGAACTTTCCCGTTGTCTACGATCCGCTCAGAAATCAGACCATCCAGCCACCGAAGGGAGTATTCATGGCCAGTTTGCCGCTGCTCGATGCCCACGTTCAGCCCGACGGACGGATCGTGTTAGCCGGCCAGTTCACGGCTTACAATGGGACCTCGGCGCGAGGAGTAGTTCGTTTGAACTCGGATGGCACGGTCGATGGCACCTTTAATTCGGGCGGCGGCGCCCAATGGACGCAAACCCCCGAAACCTCCGCATTCTTTCCTCGCGTCGAGAACATTGAGTTGCAGCCCGACGGAAAGTTTCTCGTTTCGGGCACATTTGAAGCATTCGACGGCGTGGCGGCTCCGGGTATTGCCAGTTTGAACCCCGATGGCTCTGTCGACCCTTCGTTCGTAGCCCCTGCCCGACGCGATAAGTATTCACGCGTGCCCGGCGCTCTCGCGCCTCAACCAGATGGCTCGTTCTTACTCAGCGGCCCCTACACTTTTCCTAACGAAACCCTCTCCCCTTCGTTCATCCGCCTGGTTGGCGACTTCACTCCAATGGTGGCAAACATCTCCACCCGGCTCCTGGTTGGAACTGACGACAACGTCTTAATCGAGGGCTTCATTGTCCAAGGGCCGGCTGGCTCATCGAAAAAACTCTTGGTGCGCGCCATTGGACCTTCGCTCGCGCAATTCGGAGTTCCGGACGCACTGGCAAACCCTACCTTGGAAATTCATGACGCGAGCGGGACGACCGTAGCAACAAATAACGACTGGAAGACAACCCAGATCGGCGGACTCATCACCGGCAATCAATTTACCGAAATCAACGGCAGTGGTCTCGCACCAACTGACGATCTTGAATCCGCGATCATCGCCAATCTCGAGCCGGGCAGTTACACGGCGGTTGTGCGGGGCGCGGGAAACACCGTCGGCACCGGTGTCGTCGATGCGTTCGATCTTTCCTCCGCTTCCCCAGCGCGGCTAGCCAACATCGCCACACGAGGTCTGGTCCAGCCAGGCGATGGGCTCATGATCGCCGGGTTCATCGTGCAAAACGGACCGATCCAAGCCGTGGTGCGCGCACTTGGGCCGTCGCTCCTGGACTTCGGAATTCCTAACGCTCTGACCGACACCACGCTGCAATTGCGCGATCAACAAGGCGCCCTCGTTCTGGAGAATGACGACTGGAGAAGCAGCCAGGAGCAGGAACTCATCAATCTCGGACTCCAACCCTCCCACGATCTGGAAGCAGCGCTGGTGGCGACTATTCAACCCGGCCAATACACCGCCCAGGTCCGGGGCAAGGGCAACGCCGCCGGCATTGGAGTGGTCCAGGTATATTTTGTCCAATAAGGCGACGCGCAACCGCTAACCGCGAACGTCACCTTGGGAATTCGGCTCCAGCCAGATGGCCTGGCGGGCGAAGGCGAATTTGGCGTGGCCGAAATCCTTCCAACCGGCACGTTCGGCCAACGTGCGGAGTTCGCGGAAGGAAAAGGCTCGCGCGGCGGAGGTCCGTCCGTCGGCGCGAGTCATCGGGTCGCGGAAAATTAGCGCAGTGACAAGGTAAACACCAACGGTGGCGAGAAGACCGCGCCGCAAATCCGAGACCAGGACATACTTGCTCGAGAGCTGCCGGCAGCGGGCGAGGACTCGGACCGCGCTACTTTCGTCGAAATGGTGAAGGGCCAGGGAGCAGAGCACCAGGTCATAGGGTGAATCCCCTTCCCCAAAAGAAAGAGCGTCGCCTTCCAGGAATGTGATTTCGGGATAATCTCCGCTTAAGCCGCGGGCGATCTCAATGGTCGAAGCCTGCTGATCGACCGCTTCCACAGTGATCGTCGCGCCGGCTTTTCGGGCGTGGTCGACCACGAGGCGGGGGATGTCGCCGGAACCGGTGGCGAGATCGAGGACACGCATCCGGGAGCCGGGCAAAATCCAGCGCTCAAGGAAATGCTCGATCAACGCATAGCTGCCGAAGTAGCGATTGAGCTGGCGCAGATTCCGCAGGTCGCTGGCCAACTCCGGCGTGACCGGCTGGGGGCGATCCATCAATTCCGGTTCGGCCGGGTTGAAGCTTCGCTTCATTCAATCTTGTAGCGGCGGTCTCTGACCGTCGGAGAGATTTGGGTGGAGAGGGCAAAAACGGCGGTCATAGACCGCCGCTACAGGTTCAGGAAACGTTCCCACGATTCAGGCAAACCGGCGGTTTCCACATCGCTTGCAATCCGTCCTTCGAATTCCGGCCGGAAAGAGGTGCTCGTCCCATAAACCATGATGAGATCCTCCGCCCCCTCCCCTCGAATCGCATGCGCGACTCCCGGCGGCACGACGATGCCTACGTTGTTCGCGCCGGGATGATTGTCACCATCGATAAAAAAACGCATCGTGCGCGAGGGAAGTCCCGCCCGAACATCTCGCAGGATCATTTCAGCCACACCCTGCACAAAAAACATTACGTCCCATTGCTCCTCCTGATAGCGGCGGAGAGAATAATTCTCCGGCTCGTCCACAAAAAGGCGACGCATCCAGTCGGCCGGTTTTTTTCCCCTGGGAATGCTGGGCGGATGAACATGAAACCCCTTGGCCGTCTGCCCGAACATCCGGGCCGTCGCCCATTGGTCTGGCCAAAGGCCGATTCGCGCCAGGACTCCCTCCTCGCGCCGAACGAATTCGCCAAACAAGCCCCGATGCCGCTGATGATGAATTTTCCTTGGGAAAATCTCGACCCCGGGAATCCAGATTTCCCGGTTTTCCGCAGCCGACCGGTCAGCCGAAGTCAGGAGTCCGGCTTCAACTCCCGTTCCGGCCACCTGTTGGGCGAAGGTTCCCGCCGCGTAATCACGGGTAACGAGCGCCTTTTGCGCACCGCCGCTCAATCCCTGCCACAGTTGTTTGTCCCGTTTCGCCATGAGAAATCCTACCCGATTATTTGCCTAACGAGAAATCGGCCCGTTCGCGAGAAAGATTTGGATTGTAATACGGATCGTCCTCCAGAAGCGCCCGCCAGCGTTCCCGCATGACTTCCGTTTCGAGCGGCTCCACGGCGGGGCGGCGGGACTGCGATTCATGGTGATACAACTTGGCGAACGGAGTGTAAACGATGAGGTAACCGGCCCGCCTTATTTTCAGGCAAAGGTCAACATCGCTGAAGGTAACGGGGAGATGTGCCTCATCAAATCCGCGGACCTTGTTAAACACTTCCCGCCGCGTTAACAGGCAGGCGCCGGTCACCGCGCTGTAGTTTCGTGTCACCTGGAGTTGCCGGCAGACGCCGGGTGCTTCCGCCGGGAAACCGCGAAAAGCGTGCTCGGCGATTCCGCCCACGCCCACCACGACTCCTGCATGCTGCACGCTGTCATCCGGATAAAGAAGCCGCGGACCCACGGCGCCAACCTCCGGGCGCTGGATATGTTCCGCCATGATTGTGAGCCACTCGCTGTCGATCACTTCGGTGTCGTTATTCAGGAAAAGGAGCCAGGGGCTGTCGGTTTGTTCGACCGCAAAATTATTGATCGCGGAGTAATTGAAGGGGCCGCTGTAATGCAGCACCCGGTGCTTGAGGCCGCCTAAATAGGCGCGCGTTTCCTCCGATTTGCTGTCGTTGTCCACGATCACGATCTCGTAAGGCGCATAACTTGTCTCCCGCGTCAGGCTATCGAGACACCGCGCCAGGAGATCGACCCGGTCGCGCACCGGGATGATGATCGAGATCTTTTTCGCTTCGGCGAACTCACGCTTGATCCAGTAGGCATGGGTGCGCCAGTCCACGGTCACGTGCCCCGATTCCCCAACCCGCTCGAGATGCGCCTCCAGCGCGAGACGGCCGGTCTCGAGCGAACCCGGCTTGCGCCGAATATTGTCCGCCGTGGAACCAGGACTGCGCCGCCAGTGATAAAGCACCCGCGGAATGTGGTCGATTCGGGTCGTCTTTTCGCTGATCCGGAGAAAAAGATCGTAGTCCTGCGCGCCGTCGAATTCCGAGCGAAACCCTCCGACCGCCTCGAGAACGTCGCGCCGGATGATCGTGAAATGGCAGATGTAATTGCAGGAAAGAAAATAATCGGGCGACCAATCGGGCTTGAAGATCGGCGCGTCGAGACCCTGCTCGGTCAGCTTGTCTTCGTCCGAGTAAACTAGATCCGCATCGCGATGCGTCTGGAGCCACCTGACGTGTTCGGAGAGCGCATCGGGTTCGAGCACGTCGTCGTGGTCGAGAAAGCCAATCCATTCCCCCTGCGCGAGCTGGATTCCGCGATTTGAGGCAGCGGAAATGCCGCGCTCCGCCTCTTTTCCCAGAACAATGCGGGGATCGCGCGCGGCGAGTTCGGGCAGGAACTTCAGAAGCTCCGGATCGGTCGAACTATCGTCGACCAGAATGAGCTCCCACTTTTCGTAGATTTGCCCGAGGACAGACTCGACGCACTCCTCGAGCCATTTTATCGGCGTATTAAAAACCGGGGTGACAATGCTGATGCACGGTTGATATCCAAAAGCCCGGCTTTCTTTGCGCAAGCGATCGAACTCCGATTCTTTCGCGCGGTGGGCTTCAAACCAGGCCTGATATTCACTCGCAAGTCCCGGGGATTTTTTCGCGTTCGGCAATCGCTTTCGGATTCCCCGCACCAGGCGCTGGGGCAGCAAATAAGGAGCGAGCAAGACCTGGCCGACCTTGCGTTCGGGGGATTTGCGGAGCGCCTGCTTTTCTTCCTTGAGTTGTTTTAGTTGCCGTTTCGCTTCCTTCAGCTTCAGCAGTTTCTCCTCGAGCCGCGAAATGTGGCGTTCGGCGGCGTCGAGCTCCGACATTCGGGTTCGCAGGCTGCGCTCCAATCCCCGGACGTGCCGGTCGAGCCGCGCAAAAGCAGATTCCACCGCCGGCACGAGGACGTCCGCTGATTCCGGATCCTTCCGCACCAGCCGAAGCCCAGCCGGATCGAAATCACTGAGATCGCACTCGTAGTCGGGCAGCATCCCTGCGCGGGCGAATGAATCGACCAGTAGTGGCCGGCGCTTGGCGGGCTGCGTTCCAGCTCCCGGGAGGAGAAGGATCTCCCGCGCGCAGCTCGGCAGCGCTTGCACCGCAACCTCATCTTCTCCGGCTTCTGGTGGATAAAACCAAATAGCCAGATCGACCCCGGGCCAGCTTCCATTTTGCGACCGCAGAGACGGCAATTCGGCGACCGAAGCGAGGACCGTTGCGCCAATCTTCGCGCTTTCAAAATGGCGCTCGAGCTCCTCGCGCTCGGCGCCAATCACGAGGAACGGGCCGCGGCCGAATTTTCGCGCAACCACCTGCGCAAAACCCGACGGAATGGGATGAGAAGACGACGGCAACACAGGCACATTATATTGATTGAAGCATCCCGCTGGCAAATTTACGCTTCGGCCCAAATTCACCAGCTTCGGCTCGCTGGTTCCGCATGCTCGATTTCAGCATTTATCTCCTCTACCGGACGGGAACCACCTTCGTCCGCGTCCTGCCGTTGCGGTTTCTTTTCTGGTTCGGCCAATTGATGGGCTTTTTGGGCTGGCTGCTCCTCCCCCATTATCGCCGGCTGGCGCAGCGTAACCTGGAGATTGCCTATTCCGGGGAAAAATCGACGCCGGAATTGCGACGCATCGCCCGCCGCCATTTCCAGAGGCTCGGCGCCAATCTGTTCTCCAGCGGGAAAATGGGTTTGATGGCGCCGGAAAAAATCTCGAAGCATCTCGAGACGGAAAATTTGGAGGCTGTTCATCGGGAGCTCCGGAACGGCCGGCCCGTGGTGGTGCTCCTCAGCCATATCGGAAACTGGGAACTGTTCGCGCAGCTTTTCCCCCGGTGCGTTGATTACGTCCGGCTCGCGACCGTTTATCAAAAGCTCGGGAACCGCTACGTCGACGAGGACGTGCGCCGAAAGCGAGGACGCACCGGCGTTGAAATGTTCGATCGCAGCGAAGGATTCCATGGCCCGATTGAATTACTTCGCTCGGGCGGGGTCATCGGAATTTTAGGGGACCAACATGCCGGCGACCATGGAGTTTGGACGCCATTCTTTGGCCGGCTCGCGTCGACGTCGCCACTCTCCGCCCTGTTGGCCAAACGCACCGGGGCCGCCGTCCTGGCCGCCGCCGTTCACACCGTTGGACCGGCCCGCTGGCGGATGGTCTTTACGGAGCGGATCGATTCCCCGGGTGACTCGGTGAACGCCATCACTCTCGCAGGCAACAAAGTTCTCGAGCAACAGATCCGGCCGGCCCCGGAGGATTGGTTCTGGGTGCACAACCGTTGGAAGACACCGCGGCCGAATTTTCTCCTGACGCATTACCGGCGCGGCGTTTACCTTCCCCCTGCGATGCCCTCAGATGAGTTGAAGCCGTTTCGGATCCTGATCCGGGGCTCAAACTGGCTCGGCGACAATGTCATCAGCATACCGGCCGTGCGCGCAATCAAGGCGGGACGACCGGATGCCCACATCACGATCGCGGTCCCGGAAAAGCTCGTCGCGGTTTGGAAACTCGTGCCCGAGGTCGACGAAATCATCGGCCTGGCGAGCGGTTCGCTGACCAAGGCGGTGCGAGCGTTGCGCCAGCGGCCGCGGTTCGATGTCGCCGTCCTCTTTCCAAATTCATTGCGGACTGCCCTGGAAGTCTGGCTCGCCGGGGTGCCCCGCCGGCTCGGCTACCGCGGACATCATCGCCGCTGGCTGCTGAACCAGATCGTCCCGGAGTCTCCGCGGCTCGGCCCCATCGAACACCAGGTCTACCGCTACCTCCAAATCGCGCGCGAGCTCGGCGGACCATCCGAGCCGCCGCCGAAGGGGCACTTTTTGCCACGCGGGAAAACGAATGGCGCCAGTGTGAAAGTTGGGTTGTGCCCGGGGGCCGAATACGGTCCGGCCAAGCGCTGGCTTCCGGAGCGTTTCGCTGAGGCCGCTCAAACGATTGCCAGTCAGCGGCCGGTCCAATGGATCCTTTTCGGAACGGCCAACGATGAGGAAACCGGCGCCGCGATCGCGGCGACGCTCGGCGGCAGCTGCATCAACCGAATTGGCAAAACGACGCTGGAAGAACTCATTGCCGAATTAAGCGAGTGCGCCCTGCTCCTCACCAACGACACCGGGACAATGCATCTCGCCACGATTTTGGGTGTTCCGGTCGTGGCCCTCTTCGGCTCGACGGAGCCCCGTCTGACCGGTCCGCTCGGAACCGGGCATCGCATTATTCGCCATCAAGTGGAATGCAGTCCCTGCTTTCTCCGCGAATGCCCGATCGATTTCCGATGCATGAAGGCAATCACCGTAGAGGAAGTCGCCGGATCGGTTTCCGAGTTCCTCGACAAGTGGGAGGCGACTTTGCGCCGTGATCATCCGGCGACGCGTCAATTCGGGAACTGACTCGGCGGCGTCCACCCGACAATTCCGTTGCTTTCACCAACGGTTCGGAAATGATGCTTTCGAATGTTGAACGAAAGCGCGCCTCGGATTCGCACCGAGCATCAGGTGATGTTTTTCGATACCGATTGTGCGGCGGTCGTCCATAACATCGCCTATCTGCGGTTCATCGAGGTGGCCCGCACGCTTCTCGCCGGGGAACTTGGCCTCGGCCTCGCCACCATGGCGGAGAACCAAAAATATCCGGTGGTTGTCCGGACGGAAATCGATTACCGACGCGCGGCGAAACTGGGGGACAAGCTCGTGGTGGAAGGCTGGCTTGATCGTCTCGAACGAGTGCGGTTCTGGTGCGCATTCAGGATTGTGCGACCCGTCGACGACACCCTGATTGCGGATTGCCGCCAGATGCTCGCGATCATTCAGATGCCCGAAGCGAAGTTGCTCCGGGTGCCGGACGACTGGGATCGATACCGCCTTCCGGATTCGGCGCCAACCTAACAAATTCCCATGGTCGCCGGCGCGCGCAGTCTCTCGCTCGAAGACACCTTCCTCGAGCCGCAAGTCCTCAATCCGCCGCCGACGCGTCACGCTCTGCTGGTCCTCCTCCTCACGCTCGCCGCCCTCCTCCACATCGGAACGGCGGCGCGGGGCGATCTGTTCGATGGCGTCGAAGGTCAGCTCGCGTCCGGCGCGAAAGAGATGCTGGAAACCGGGCATTGGCTTCTCCCCACCAACAACGGTGTTCCGCAGTTGCAGGTACCCCCGCTGGTCTATTGGTCGATCGCGCTCTCGTTTGAAATCTTTGGCGTGAGCGCGGCTGCGGCCCGGGTGCCAATCGCGCTGGCTACGATTGGCGCAATCGCGCTCACCTTTCTCATCGGCGAACGGCTGGCCGGGTATTGGCGTGGTTTTGCCGCCGGGCTCATTCTTCTCTGTTCCGGAGGAGTCTTCGCGCTCGGACGAATGGTCACGTTCGATTCCGTCTTCACCTTGTTGTTCACGGGCGCCGTTTATTGCGCCGTTTGCGGTTACCAGCAACGCAAGCTCCGTCCCGCGTGGTTTGCCGGTTTTTGGTTGTGCGCTGGCCTGGCCTTTCTGGCCAAAGGTCCGGGGGTCATCCTGTGTCTCGCCGGGCTTTTTGTCCTCCTGGCGATCTTCTTCCGGGAAGCGCGGCTCCGTTTTGCGCTTCTGTTGGATTGGCGTTACCTGCTTCTTTTCGCGGCCTTCGTGACCCCCTGGTTCATCTGGGCGCAACGGCATTTTCCGGGCTTCCTATCCCATTTCCTGAGCGGCCGGAGGGAACCCGCTCTGCCGCTCTGGCAGTTTCTCGCGCTCCACTTCGGCTGGTGGTTCCCGACTCTCCTTCTCATTCTTCCCGGGTTGATTTTCGCCCTGCGCAAAATAATTCGTCGCAGTGAATTCACGTTTGCCGATGCGCTGCCGCTTTGTTGGGCGGCCATCGTCATTCTCTGGCTGCTTTTCGCCGGCGAACGTCAGGCCACCTCCTCGATGAGCGCCTGGCCGGCGTTTGCCCTCTTCGCGGCCTGCGCCTGGGAACGAATGGCTCGTTCGCTCCGTCTGGTGGGTATCGCATTTGTTCTGGCGGCCGGTGTCGCGATTGCCGGCATGGCTTTCTTCGCTCCAGCAAAGCTCGCTCCGCTGATCGCGCCCAATCTTCCCGATTCGATCACTCTTCCGTTGCTGCCGCCGCTCATGATGGCGTCATTGCTCGTTTTCACTCTGCCCGCGCTCTATTTTGCCGCAAAAAATCGCGCCGAAATTGCATTATGTCTGCTCCTGGGCGCCATGGTGCCGATCGGATTCGGACTAACCGAAGGCGCTTCGCGAGTCGCTCCCTATTTGTCCCTCGCCGAAGCTGCTCAATTCCTGAACCCGCGACTGGGAAGCCGCGGCCAGGTTCTCTTTGAAGGAAAGTTGCGGGATGGAAACAGCCTGAGCTTCTACCTAAACAAGAAGTTCTTTTTCGTGAACCAATCGCCCGATGCCTTCGAGCAGAACGGTGATTTCCAGAACCAATATCTCGACGAACATTTTGTTCTCGAAGCCTGGAACCGGGCGGACCCGATCTATTTGATCATCGAAGAACAGCGGGTCTCCTATTGGCGGCAATTGATCACTGACCGCGTTCATATTTACCATCAGGTCACCGCCTGCGGACGACGGGTGGTCCTGAGCAACCAGTTGTAGCCTCGCGACCTTCAACGCATTCTTACTTCGATGAACGTCAAGGGACGCCACTACCGCACCATTTGGCCAAAACCGGGGGACGAGCGTGTGATCCAACTGATCGACCAACGCGCGTTGCCGCACCGGTTCGTGATCGAGGACGTTCGCACAGTCGCGGAGATGGCGGCAGCGATTCGCGAAATGCACGTGCGCGGCGCGGGATTGATCGGCGCGGCGGCGGGCTACGGAATGTATCTGGCGACGTTCGAGTCCGACCTCATGGCAGCCGCGGAGCAGTTGAAGGCGACGCGACCGACCGCGGTAAATCTGGCCTGGGCTGTGGACCGGCAATTGAAAGCAATCGCCGCCGCGGACTCGCCGGAGGAAAAGCGGGCGGTTGCGTTTCGCGCTGCGCAGCAAATCGCCGACGAAGATGCCGAATATTGCCGGCGGATTGGCGAACATGGTTTCCAGTTGATTCGGGATCTGAGCAAAAAAAAAGGCGGCGGTCCGGTCAACGTCCTCACCCATTGCAACGCCGGCTGGCTCGCGTTTGTCGATTTTGGCTCGGCCACTTCCCCGCTCTACGCGGCGCACGACGCCGGCATTCCGATTCACGTTTGGGTGGACGAAACGCGTCCGCGCAGCCAGGGATCGAAGCTCACCGCGTGGGAGCTCGGCGAACACGGCGTCCCGCACACCATTATCGCCGATAACGCGGGCGGCCATTTGATGCAGCGGGGCAAGGTGGACGCGGTGATCGTCGGGACCGATCGAACGACTTACACCGGCGACGTGGCGAACAAAATCGGCACCTATTTGAAGGCCCTGGCCGCAAAAGATAACGGCGTGCCGTTTTACGTCGCGCTCCCCTCCTCCTCCTTCGATTGGAGTATTCGCGATGGGGTAAACGAAATTCCGATCGAGGAACGCGGTTCCGAGGAAGTGAGCCATGCTGACGGGTTGCACGGCGGCGCTCATGTCGAAGTCCGGGTCGCCCCGGAGAGCAGCCCAGCCGCGAATTACGGGTTCGATGTGACTCCGCGCGAGCTAATTACGGGCCTTATCACGGAGCGCGGGATTTGCGAGGCGAACGAGCAAAGTATCCTCGAGCTTTTCCCTGAGCACCGCCGGGCTTGAAAAACCCGCGCACCATTGTAAGGTGCGCGCTCCCCAACCCCGGGAGAACAGGAGTATTTATGTCGCAACATCGCAGTCTAAAAGGAGCCAGCACCATTACGGCAAAGCGGAACGTCTTGAAACGCTTTGAGCGCGTTGAGCTTCTGAAGAAGCGCGGCCAGTTCAAGGAAGGCACGAAAGTCATCGGCCTTCCGAAGACGAAGCCGGACGCCTAGCAGGCTGGTGAATGGTGATAAGTGAATAGCGATTGGTAGACGGCAACACTGTCTTCCATTCACCAATCACCAGTCACCATTCACTTGAATCCCCGTGCGCCTGAACCGTTTCCTCGCCGCCGCCGGTGTCGGTTCGCGCCGGTCACGATGAATTAGTCTCAGCTGGTCACCGTTACGGTGACGGCCGACCCGATTCTTGGCTTCCGATCGAAGCCATCGCTCGCTCCACACACCGCTGAAAATTTTTGAGATTTGTATAGAGTTCATCCTTTGGGACGGCTCCCACAATAAGTTCTCCTCCGTGAGAACGAACACCTCCTTCGAGCATCAGATTGTCCATCAGCCCCCAGTCTTCGATGAACATGCCAGAGCGATCGCACAAACGACCCCGGTGATCTCTCGCACGCGGGAGCCCCAGATCCCTTAGCGTCCTGGAAGCGTAGTTCTCCGCTACATTCGTGTACGCGAACACAGGTTTCCCAAGACCCGCAGCAAAGCCCATTTCGTAAACCGTGCCGATATCCGCACTGATGCCCCGGAACGGCGTCATGTTAGCAATCAACAGATCGCAGCGTCGAATTAGGTCTTCATTGTAAGCGCTAATGCGGAAACCTGCTTCTGCCGGACTGCAATTACGAAGATCGAGCTCAGTATCGATTGGGAAAACCCCTTCGCCTCCGTACTGTTTACAAATCGCCTTTTTGGCTTCGCCGATCACGCCTGCCTGAGGAAGGAAAACTTCCGGTCCGGCCAGGTAGATTTTAGGCATGGTGCTCGACATTTCGCGTTGGTCGCAATCTATGGGTGAATTCCGGACGATGCGAACATCTGACTCGTGGCGGCAGATGCTCAAATTGGAGGCTGAGCGTGGGCATCGCAAGATGCCTTCCAAGATTCCCAGGGTGCAGTCTCAAATTCGCTCTCAGACAGGCATGGCGGGACCACGCAGCTTGGTATCTCCCCGTTTTCCAACTCGAATTTGCGGTCACGGCTACCAATAAAATACCATTCCTTCCACTCGCTCAGAACTTCTGGATTCAACTTCTTCAACGGCTCTTTTCCGTAATCCTCTTCCGGTTTTTCTGGAATTTTCTTCTCAGGCACGGGCCAATCCACGTCGGCTGATTTGCCAAGCAATAAGCTAAAGGGCGAGTCATCGTCCGGCGTTCCATTCGGGGCCGTGAACCAGCTCGGTTTGCCTAAACGAGCCATCGGCGCCCCAGCCGTTCGCTGCACAACTTCCGTCACTGCTGCTTTTGGAAAGGAGGCCTTGCTTTTACTCGCCGCCATCCAAGTTGCCCAAGCTTGAGTTAGCCGCCCATAACGCGAGAGGAGGTCCGGAGGATAAATTCCTAGCCGCACGTCAAAACGTCCTTCACGGGTAGCTGCTTTGTCCAAACCACCGATTAGATTCGTCGAGAGAATGAAACCGATGCGTTGCTTCTTCGCGTGTTCGTAGAGCTTCTTTAGTTTTGGCAGCATGCCGGGCGTAAGAAAACGCAGTATTCCCTCAGGCTTCTCTTCAGCTTCCCGGCTCCACAGAATCGAATCGAATTCATCGAACAGGATCACCACATCAGTTAGCATGGAGAGCCCGTCGAAGACCAGACGGGCGCGAGTTTCAATCTTCTCGACCCCAGCCAGCAAGATATCGCTCGGCGTCACTTCCACCAGCGGCACTTCGCACGTCTTGGCTAACGCTTCTGCAATGGTCGTTTTGCCCGTGCCAGGCGGGCCGTAGAGCACCAGGGAATATTTGTGGTTTTGCGAGGTATCTCCCAAGATATGCGCCCGCATCCCCTGCAAGACATTGGCGATGCTCTTCTTTCGCAGCCCAGAGACAACAAGGCCGAAGTCTGGATAGAAAAGATCTGGCAAACCGATGTTTTTCAATTCCACCGGCTGCCGGACACTGAGGTTGCTCAGAACCAATTGATTGATTCGTTTATCCAGCCCCCGTCCCAGCGCTTGCAAGGCGCGCAATGAAACGACAGTTAACCATTGCTGGCACAGTCCGTTTTCATTGTCGCGCTCGTGCCGCCAGCCCCCCGCTTTTTCTTGCCATGTCGTCCCAAAATGGCGCAGCAATTTCTGAACAAGCTCCGCTGTTATAGTCTCGGGCGCGTGGACCGTTAGTTCGGCAAAAGCCCGGATGGATTCGGCTGCGGCTACATGAAGCACATAGCCTTTGGCAAAGACATCGAATGGCCGATGACTTGGAATGCGACCGGCGTCCGTAACTTGCTCAGACACCGCGCGAAGCACGCGCTCAATTCGAGCATCCTCCACATTACCCAGCATGGCCAAACCGTTGACTGCAAACAAGAGTTCGGCGCCGTCGGCGATACGACGGCTTTGCGAAAGAGCGGAAGCCAATTCGCGATCCAGTATTGATTCCAGGTAACGCGAGGTAGGCCGTAGCTTTTCCTTCAGCTCTTTCGCAATCGCATTTAATGGAGCCGCGAGATCGCTAATCTGTTTTGTCTTTTCAGCGATGTCCGTGAAACTCTTCTCTAGTCTCTCGAAACTCTCGCGAACTTTGTCCCGCCCTAGCCGACTTGGCTTTTTTTCCTCAGCGGAATAGTACTCGATTGTCGCGCGAGCTTTGGACGCGGCCTCTTCGGCCAGATTGCAAATTTTTCTTAGTTTGTCCTCATGGGACTGCCCGTCTTCTAAAAACTGCCAGTGATCGACATATAGCTTCGTAGTGATAGCGGCCGTCTCTTTGAGCACGTTAGCGTGAATGTCCCACCATTCTTGCGGCATCTCCGGGAGCGGTTTTTCCTGCAAATCCACGACCGCCATCGTCAACTCCGCAAAATCTCGGCACATGTTGGCAAACGAGACGACGGCGCGAATACACCGCATCGTAACGAAGGCTGTCTGCGCCCCACCGTCACTCCCGGGACCAGCTCCTCCGAGCATCTCGTCGGGCTCGGAGGCTTTATAAAGTTCGTATACGATTCGAGCATAACTTCCGAAGCCACCGCTAGAAAAAGCACTCGGGAAGGATCGCGAGAGCGTTTCCAAGATGATAGCTGCTCGGAGTACCGGGACGTGATCATCCGTTCCTCCGAGCTTCCCCGTCTGGATATCAATATGTTCGAAGAAGCTTCCCGGATCGAGCGATGTGAGAGTTAAGGAATCGGCAGAAAGCTTGTCAGACAGTTTCTGGAAATCAGAGTCAGAGGCCTTCTTGGAATCGGAAAGTGCACTTAAGACCAAAGCAACCTCGATGAGATCTCCATCTCGAATCCACCCGTCGTTCTCTTCAGAACCACGCACCACTCGCTTCCTTAAGCCTTTATAGCCTTCCTTCTCCTGCTTCCGTACTTTGCTGCGAAGAGAATCGAGGATACGGACCTGTTCCATCTGTTCATATTCTGTGGTTGTGCTCATGGGTAGAGGGGTAAGAAATTCAACGATAAGATGGAATGCCGCTCGTTGGCAATCGCTCGCAATAAGTAAGCGTCAGACAGAGCGCGCCGTCACTAAACTGCTCCGCGCGGCACTCGGCCCAGCCAGACGCAATAGTTCTGGCAGATGTGTGGAAAACCGAAGCGGTGTTTGAAGTTGAGGTTCGCTTTTGTGGACTTCGACGCTTCATTGAGTGCGCAATGCGCCTGAACCGTTTTCTTGCCGCCGCCGGTGTCGGCTCGAGGCGGCATTGCGACCAGCTGATTGCTGAGGGTCGCGTCACGATCAACGGCCGGGTTTGCACTGATTTCAGCGCGCAACCCGCGGAGGAAGACCACATCAAAGTCGGCGGCAAACTCGTCCGCCGAGAACGCCCGCTCCACATCATCCTCAACAAGCCCGCGGGTTTTGTTTCGACGCGTTCCGATCCCAATGCGCGCGACACTATTTTCGATCTCCTGCCGCCGAAATTCCCGCGCCTCTTTAATATCGGCCGGCTCGATGCCCAGACGGAAGGCCTGCTGGTCCTGACCAACGATGGCGACCTGGCGCAACGCCTGACCCATCCGCGCTACAAAATCGAAAAGGAATATGAGGTCACCCTGGATCATCCCTGGGATCCGGTTCTCGCGCGGAAACTGATCGATGGCGTGATGCTCGACGGGCAGCGCGCCCGGATCGACAAGATCCATTCGGTAAAGGCTGCACGCCTTCAGGTTGTCCTCCGGCAAGGCATCAACCGGCAGATTCGCCGGATGTTTTACGAGATTGGCTATGAGGTGAAGAAACTCGTCCGCACCCGGATCGGGCGTCTGCGTTTGGGGGATTTGCCACGGGGACATTGGCGGCCGCTGAGCAGGAGCGAACTAAAATCGCTCCAGCCTCAGGACAAACGATAACCGTTCCGCTTACTCCGCCTCCGCTCGCAAAATCTCCAGCGGCGGCGCGCTCCCTACTCCACGGCTCGCGATTAACCCGATCGCAACCGTCAGCAAACTCACCGAGCCAGCCGTTACAAAAAGCGGCAAGATCGTTGGCGAGTAACTGAGTTCAAAAACGAATTTCGCCAGGGCCCAGCTTGCGGCTACCGCCAGGACGATTCCCGTGGCGCTCGCGAAAACCCCGAGAAGAAAATATTCGGCGCAGAGTATTTTCCAGATTTGCAGCCGCGACGCCCCGAGCGTGCGCAACAGAATGCTTTCCTGAAGCCGCTGATAGCGCCCGCTCCAGATGGTACTCGCCAATACGATCAGGCCGGCGCCCACGGTGAAGAGCGACATGATGCGAATCACCAGCGCCACTTTGCTCAAAATCGAATCGACGGTTTGGATCACGGAAGTCAGGTCGATCGCGGAAACATTTGGGAATTTTTCCACCACCGCGTTTTGCAATTTCGCGGATTCGGCCGGCGTAGGCACCCGGCTCACCAAAACATGAAACGTCGGGGCGTTTTCCAAAACGCCAGCTGGAAACACGACAAAGAAATTCGTCTGGAACCGTTTCCAATCGACTTCTCGCGTGCTGGCCAGCGTCGTCTTGATCGGGACTCCCTGGACGTCGAAGATCAGTTCGTCGCCGATCTTTATCCCGAGATCTTTCGCAATGTCACCCTCGACCGAGATCGGCACCGTATCGCCCGGTTTATAGTCGATCCGCCCAATCCATTTCCCCGCTGTGACCTTCTCGGTCTCGGTAAGCTGGTCGCGATAAGTCGTCCGGTATTCTCGTTCCAATTCCCACTCCGGTGTTTTCCGCTGCGGATCGAGGAGAATGTCGGCGCTTTTCCGTCCCTTCACCTCAGCAAGCCGCATCGTGACGATCGGCGCTTCCTGGATGACCGGCAGACCGGCGGCCCGCACAGTCTCGGCCACGCCCGCTTTTTGGTCCGGCTGGATGTCGAAGAAAAAGATGTTGGGCTGGTTATTGGCGCCGAGCGAAGTGAACTGCGAGAGCAACACTTCGCGAGTGAGATAGAGATTGAGCAGGAGAAAAGTACCGAGCCCTAACGAAAGGGTGAGGAGCAGCGTGCGGTTGTTCGGCCGGTAAAGGTTCGCCAATCCCTGCCGCAACACGAAGCTCCAACCGTGCGGGAAGAATTTGCGAATGCCAACGATGAGGAGCTTGGCGACCGCGGCAAAAATGCCGACGGCCACAAACAAGGCCAGGGCGAAAATCACGCCACGCACAACTGTTTCGGCCTGCGAAATCGAAAACGCGGTGATCCCGGCGACGATCAGGCCGTAGATCGCCCAGAGAATGAGGTCGCGCCTGCGGCCCGGCGATTCGACTTCCACCGCGGCACGAAAAACGCGGAGGGGCGACAATCGTCGAAAGCGGAGCAGCGGCGGCAGGGCGAAGAGAATGCAAACCGCGAACCCGATGAAAAAGCCGGCAAAGATCGGCTGCCACGCGAGGGAAGTTGTGATCGGCAGGGGCAGGAATGACATGAGAATGCGCGGAAAAAGCCGCTGCATCGCCACTCCGAGCGCCGCGCCCATGCCGGCGCCAAAAAGCCCCATCGCCGCGGTCTGAATTAGATAGACCGTGACGGTGCCGGCCGCGGACATGCCAAGACAGCGCAGGATCGCGCCAGTCCTGGTTTTCTGCTGGAGATGCGCCTGGATCGCGCTGGCCACGCCGACGGCGCCGAGCAAGAGCGAAATGAACCCGACAAGATTGAGGAAACGATACAGGTTATCGAGCGACTTACCGAGATCGCGCTTCCGCTTCTCGACCGTGTCGTAATCCATGCCCAGCCGTTTGATCTGCGGCCCAAGCATTTCCATTCGCGCTTCGACGTCGGTGTTTTCCGGAAACTTCACATAGGCTCGATAGCGGGCGAGGCTGCCCGGCTTCAGCAAATGGGTTTGCTCCAGCTCCTGGAGCGGAATGTAAACCCGCGGCGCGAAGGATCCGGCGGCCGTCGCTTCGCCCGGCATTTTCCGAAGCGCACCCGCAACGATGAATTCAAAGTCGCCGATTTTCACCGGATCACCCGGTTCGACGTGGAACTGGAGCATTAGACTCTCCTCGAGGACCGCGCGCGCTCCCTCCCGGAATTCGCGGGCGGCCGCCGCGGGCGTCGTTTCCATGGGGCCATAAAACGGAAAATCGCCCCCAAGGGCGCGGACGCTGGCAAGTCTGGTTCCGTTGCTCTTCGGGAAACTGGTCATGGTCGTGAACCGGACTTCGCGCGCCTGCGCTTCGCCTAACGAGTGCAACAGGGCTTCGTCCTCAGGTCGAAACGCTCTCGTCGATTGAACGACGAGATCCGCTCCCAGCAGCGTGCGCGCCTGGTCGTCAATCGCCCGGGCCAGGCTGTGGCGAAACGAACCGATGCTCACCAGGGCCGCGATCCCCAGCGTGATCGAGATGGAAAAGAGCAGGAGCCGCCGCCGGCTCGACCGGCTGTCGCGCCACGCCATTTTCCAAATGAAGGAATTGATCATCAGCTATTGAAACGACGTCATACCATCTCCCCGTTCTTCAGCCGGATGGTCCGCTCGGTCAGGCGGGCGACCTCCGGATCATGGGTCACCAACACCAGCGCGGTCCCCGCGCTGCGGTTTAGCTCCAGCATGACTTCGATGACCGAACTGCTCGTCTCGGCGTCGAGGTTTCCGGTCGGCTCGTCCGCGAAAAGGATTTTTGGACGGTTGATGAAAGCCCGCGCCAAAGCCACCCGCTGCTGTTCGCCCCCGGAAAGCTGCGCGGGATAATGGTCCACTCGTTCGCCGAGCCCGACCCGGCCTAACAAGTCGAGTCCCAGTTGCCGCGCGCTCCGGTCGCCGCGCAGTTCCATCGGCACGGTCACGTTCTCCAGCGCCGTTAGCGTCGGAATGAGCTGAAAGTTTTGGAAGACGAAGCCGACATGTTCGTTGCGAATCCGGGCCCGCTCATCCTCCCCCTCTTCGCCCAGCGTGATCCCGTTTAAAAGGACCGACCCCGACGTCGGCCGATCCAGGCCCGCGCAGAGGCCGAGCAGCGTTGTCTTCCCGCTGCCCGATGGTCCGAGGATCGAGCAGGTCCCGCCCGCCGGCAGGTCGAACGAAATATCTCTGAGCACCGTGAGCTGGCCGGCGCCGGTCGCGTAAGTCTTGGTCAGGTGCTGAACATCGAGAATGGAAGAGGCGCTCATTGACGGTAGGTTTGGGTTCGTCTTGCTTACGCGAACATGATCCGCCGCGCATGAGAAAAACGATGCCAGCATTTTGGGGAATTGCGCTCGCCGCTTATTTTTTCCCAGCGACGCTTTTCGGCCAGACCGCCACTCCCTCGCCGGCGTCGGTTTCGAAGAAGAACATCGTTTTTCTGGGCGACAGCCTTACGGCCGGGTTGGGCGTCCAGTCAGGGGAAGCGTTTCCGGCCCTGGTCGCGGAGAAGATCCGCGCCGCCCAGCTGCCGTTCGAAATCCAGAACGCAGGTTTGAGCGGCGATACCAGCGCGGGAGGCTTGCGCCGGATCGATTGGCTGCTCCAACGGCCGATCGACGTTCTCTTTCTTGAACTTGGCGGCAACGACGGACTGCGCGGCCTCGATTTGAAAGCGATGAAATCGAACCTCCAGGCCATCATCGACAAAGCCAAAACGAAGAATCCTCAGATGAAAGTTGTGATTGCCGGAATGCAGATGCCGCCAAACATGGGCGACGATTATGCGAATGGGTTTTCGCGAGTTTACAGGGAACTCGCCCAGGAAAATAAGGCTACGCTCATTCCGTTCCTGCTCGAAGGCGTTGGCGGCAATCGCGAATTGAACCAGCGCGACCTGATTCATCCAAGCCCGGAGGGACATCGAATCATCGCCGACCTGGTCTGGCGCACCTTGGAGCCAATCCTGCGCGCGCCATGAGCGGATTCGACCTGACTGGCTGTTGCGCGTTGATTACCGGAGCGTCGGCCGGGATTGGGCGCGAGTTCGCCCGGCAATTGGCGGGTCGTGCCGCGTCGCTCGTTCTGGTGGCTCGACGCTTGGAGAGGCTGGAGGAACTGCGCGCCGAGCTGACGAAAGGGGATCCGAACCTGAATGTCCACTGTCGCGCCGTCGATCTCGCGGATGAGAGAGCTGTGACGGCATTATGCGATTGGCTCGCGCAGGAAAAAATCGCGGTCGATTTCTTGATTAACAATGCCGGCCTCGGCGATCGCGGGACGTTCGTTACCGGAGAGCCGGAGCGTCTCCGCCAAATGCTCGAAGTAAACATTGTCGCGCTCACGATGCTGACGCGCGCGCTGTTGCCCGCGATGATCGAGAAGAGACGCGGCGCGATCCTGAACGTCAGCTCGAGCGCCGGATTTCTTTCGCTCCGGAAAATGGCCGTTTACGCTGCCAGCAAAGCGTACGTCAC
This sequence comes from Chthoniobacterales bacterium, assembly GCA_035274845.1. NCBI lineage: Bacteria > Pseudomonadati > Verrucomicrobiota > Spartobacteria > Chthoniobacterales > Chthoniobacterales bacterium. Next base: position 91,738 of record DATENU010000006.1, on the reverse strand, counting down.
CAGTTTCTCCGAGGCCGTCCGCGGCGAAGTCCGGAAACAAGGCATTGTCGTGAGCACGCTTTGTCCCGGCCCCGTCGATACCGAGTTCAGCTCCGTCGCACGCCGCAGCATCGTGAAGCAGCCGTATCCCAGCCCTTCCTTCATGCACGTGCCGGTGGAAGCTGTCGTCCGCGCCAGTCTCGCCGGAATCGAGCACAACAAAGCGCTCGTCATTCCGGGAATCGTAATGAAGATCGCGATGCTCCTCGTGCGGCTCACGCCGATGGCGATCCTGCGGCGCCTCTAGCGCGCCTCTTCTGTAGATGCCTAGTACTTCACCGAGCAACCGTACGGCTTCGTGGTGGCCGTGGTCACAGGCTTGCCGCCCATCGATTCCTCGAGCGCGACTTTCACGTAATTGGTCGAGTTCGCGAGGTCGGCCGGATTGGCGGAGGCTTTGCTGTCGATGGCGCCTTCGTAAATGATTTTGCCTTCGGGATTGATGACGAACATATGCGGCGTGTTCTTCGCCCCATAGGTCTGGCCAGCTTTACCGTTGGGATCAAGAAGCAGGGCCGTTTGTTTCGTTTTCCATTCCGTCATTTTCTGGTTCGCCTGCTCAGCGGTGAGGTGTCCTTCTTTGCCAGCAGCCGATGAATCGATGCTCAGCCAGACGACGCCCTTGCCGGTAAATTCTTCCTGCAACTTTTGCATGTTCCCGCTGCCATAATGCTTCTTCACGAATGGGCACTCGGGATTGAACCACTCCAAGACCACGTACTTCCCCTTGTATTGCGAGACAGATTGCGTCTTCCCTTTCGAATCGGTCACCGAAAAATCGGGCGCGGTGGTTCCGACCGCCGGAGATTCGGCAGCGAAAAGCGCGGTGGAAGCAACACAGGAGAGCAGGCTAACAAGCAGTTTTGATTTCATATTCATTGAGCAGCGACGTGTGGTAACAGGGTTTCCAGTTTTTCCAGGATAAGGCTTTGGGTGAGCAATTCCGGAAACAAAATCGGTTCCGCGTTCTTGCCCGGGTAAAGCACATACATTGGGACACCGGGCCGGCCAAATTGTTTCAAAATTTTTGTGATCGCGGGATCGGCATTGGTCCAGTCCGCTTTAATTTTGACGACGCCGTGGCGTTGAAAGGCATCGCGCACGGCGCTGCTTTCGAGGACGCTCGCCTCGTTAAACTTGCAGGTCAGGCACCAGGCCGCGGTGAAATCCACGAAGACGGAATGGCCTTGCCCGAGTTCCTCTTCCAAACGCTCCGGCGTAAAAGGCTGCCAGTCGCCCTGCATCTGCATCTCGCCGGAAGCGAGGCGGGTGGCGCGGAATTTTTCGCCGATAAAATAATAGCCGCTGCCGAGCAGAAGCAGGAGCGCGAGCAGGATCGAGACGACACGAGCCACATGGGAAGCCGTCGGCACAAGGAAGACGCCTTTCATCCAGCAGACGACACTGAGCGCCAGCAAAAAGCAGGAGGCCCAAATGACCCCTTCAACCCCGCGTTGAGCGCCCAGGACCCAAAGCAAAAAGAGGAGCGTCGCCAGCAGGAGAAAACCCATCAGCTGTTTCACGTGCACCATCCAGGCACCGGGCTTGGGGAGCAGACGCATCCAGGCCGGTTGGGCGGAAAGCAGGAGATAAGGCGAAGACATGCCGGCCGCGATGGCGACAAACATCAGCAGAATCGTCCAGCCCGATTGGGTAAAGGCAAACCCCAGCGCCGTGCCGAGGAACGGCGCCGTACAGGGTGTCGCCAGAACGGTCGCGAAGACGCCCTGGAAAAAAGAGCCGGCGTCCCCTTCCCGCGCGGTCCAACCGAGCACCCCGCGACTCGCGCTTTGGGGCAGCGTGATTTCGAAAACGCCGAAAAGATTGAGCGCAAAAACCAGAACCACCGCGCTCATAAACAGGACGAAATACGGATTCGTGAATTGAAACGCCCAGGTGATCTCGCGACCGGCTGATTTCAGCCCGATGAGGAGAAGCGCGAGGCCAATGAACCAGGCAAAAATCCCCGCGATAAAGGCGAGCCCGCTTCGCAGGATGCGTCGCCGATCTTGGCCGGCGTGCTGGATGAAACCAAAAATCTTGAGCGAGATGACCGGCAACACACAGGGCATCAGGTTCAGAATGAAGCCGCCGAGGAAACCGAAGAGCAGAAATTTCCAGAGGCTTCCGGATCCCCCGGAAAGCATCTGGACCTCAGTCGGCAACGTCCAGCCGTTGCGCTCGGCGCTGTTCGCGCTCTGGCCGAAGACGACCACCCCGTTGAGCGCGGACAATTTTGGGTCGCCTTCAATCGGCACCCGGAAGATCAGCTTGCCGGGAGCGCTCCGCTCCGTTTTGGGATGACCGACAACGACGTTGGCGTCCGGCAATGGGAAAAAATCCGCCGCGGGATAATTCGCCAGCGCGGCGCTCTCGACCGTCAATTGCAATTCCTGGCCGCCTCGGCTCCAAGTCGCGCTGGCGACCTTGCCCTCCGGCCATTTCTGCGGAAGTGATCGCCGATAGCGCGTGAAGAGGTCCTCGTTCGCGGCCGCATTCTTGTCGGAAACGGGGAGTCCAATTTGGAGATTCGCGCTGCCCGGGATACAAAGTTTCTCGCAAACGAGCCAGCTGGCTTCAGCCGCCAATTTGATCGAAGAATCAGGCACCGACGCCGGCGGCGTGATCTCCTGGAGGAGCATCACTTCATTGTCGTAACCGTAGGTTTCGATATCCCCGGGGTCGATCATCCGAAACGGAAGCGGCCACTGGATTTCGCCTGCCTTCCAACCGGGCGGCAGGTTCCATTTGATCTCGGTGGGCAAACCAGCGTCGCCGGAAAAACGCCAATAGGTATGCCAATGCGGCGCCATTTTCAGAAGAAGGCCGACGGTAAGGGGTTTGCCCGGAACAACGGCGTTGACATCGGCGACCAGGCTGGCCTGGACCAGTTCCTTGCCCTGGAAAGTCTGGGCGCGACCGGGGCAGACGAATGCCAGGACCGAGATCGCCGCGAGCAACGAGCTGCGCATGGAAAACCCTGGATTCATGCCGTTACTTACCATCGAGGAATAACCACGGCAACGTAGCCGCGTCATGGCTCGCGGCCTGCTCCTGATTGGGGTATGCGAACCGTTGTCGTCCTGGTGGTCGTGGCCGTGCTGGGCTGGCTGTTTCTTGTTCAAAAGCAAAAAGAAACTCAGCAAGTAGCGACTACGCCGGCCGCGACGGCCTCTAAGCAAACCGCGGCCGCGCCCCGGCCGGTGAGCGAGCATAATTGGATGAAACGCTCGCTTGATCGAACCAACGAGGTGAAGCGTCAGGTCGCCGAGCAGCGGAAACAAGACGGTACCCACTAAGGGTTTTCAGTCCGCCGGCGTCGATCGGAAGCGAAAAAGCTTTCTTACTTCGCGGCGCCTGGCCCCAGCTTCTGCCGGATAGCCGCCTTGAATTCAGCCGTCGAGAGAACCTGACCGGTGGTCGCGGCCTTTTCGTCCAACCCCAGTTTTGCCACATCAGCGACAGGCGCGCCGTTGTCCTTCGAGACAACTTCGCGGCCGCCAGCTTCCTTTTGAATCCGGAAGCGTCCATGCATGATCCCCACCAGCGGCACGAACTGGGTGCCATTGTTTTCCACGAAAAGAATATCGCGATCGCCCAACTTAAATCTCGGCGTATCGGTCGCCTCCATCATTTGCCCATCCAGCGCGCCCCCAAACATCCGGATCGTGTAGCTTTCGCTCAGCGAGCCCTTGATCGCGTCGTCGACTTTGAAAGTAACGAGGGTCACAATGTGTCGTTCTGCTCCAACGCCCGCCCATTGCGGGCGTAGATCCGTCACAGTACCCTGAAAGATCACTTCCGCCTGGCCGACGAGCTGATCGAAAGTGGGCGGAATAACGGTGGTGGCGCGAAGCGCCGGCAAGGTGAGCGCGAGGCACGCCAGCAAAAATGGAGAGCGGCGGATTTTCATAAAAACGTCAGGGATCGAGATCGAAGACTTCCACAAGGCCGACGCCGGTTGCGTCATCCACGCCGCGAACGATCGCGGTGTAATTCCCGGCGCCCAGGGTCGCAATAACGGCTGATTCCAGGCCGTTGGTGGGCGGCATGGCAGCGGCGATTTCACTGGCTTGCGGGCTGTTGCCCCAATCGTCGTTCGAGGCCATGAGATTCCCCGAGGCGTCACGTAATTCCAAATAGGGATCCTCCAGTACTCCGGAAATCATTCCAGCAAGCGATGGCCCCAGCGCGCGCACGATGATTTTCTTGGCCGTGCCTCCCCGGACGATCAATCCTCCAATCATCGGTTCGCCTCCGGTTCCCACCGACCCGCGCGTCGCAATATTCATCATTCGCGCACTGTTCCCGTCCATCTCGTAAACTTCCACCAGGCCAGTCCCCTGACCGCCGCCCCACCCGCTCACCACCGCGGTGTAACTTCCGGGAGGAGCGGTAACGAGGATCGCCGATTCCGCCGGACTGGTTGGGGCAAAGCCCATCTCCTGAATCTGGCTCGCCAGTCCGTCATCCTGCCAGTTGTTGTTCGAAGCAATGATGGTCCCGGTGGAATCGTGCAACTCCAGGACGGGATCGGCCAGGACATTCGGAATTCCGGCGCCGGCAAGAGAAGGTCCCATAGCTCGCAGAATGAGTGTCTTGGGTTGCGCCCCCTGGACAATGAAGCCACCGATCAGAACGCTCTGGCCGGTGCCAACGTTCATCCGCGTGGAAATATTTGCGAGATGACTCCCGGACGGTCCGGGCGTGGCTGTGGGAGCCGGGGTAGGCGTGGGCTCGCCGGCTCCGTAGAGATGCTGTCCACCGGCGATGTCGTCCGCGGAAAGGACTTCCTGATTGCTGACGACGGAGTTCATGACGGCGACGACTTGTTGGCCACCAGTATCAGGATGGCCCAGGCCAAGCGTGTGCCCGAGTTCATGGAGAAGAACGCGGCGAATGTCGGGAATGGCGAGCCCGTGAGGCACGAATTGCAGAGGGCCCCGGTAGGAATCGAAAGTGATCGCCCGATTAAAGAGCGTGTCGGATTCCACCATGTTCGAACCGCTGCTCGAGTAATAGGTCACCGCGAGGGTGTTCGAGCCGAAGGACTGACCGAAAACCGAATTGGCAAAGACGACCGAGTTCAGGTGGTCGGTGGGCGAGGCCAGCCCAAGGGGGTTGAGCACGTTGGTCACGACGACGCGCTGAATTCTCTCGTTCCACATTTGAGCCACAGGCAAGACCGCCGTATCCCAGGAGATATTTCCGTCCTGGAGAGTGCGGCCGGCGGGTCCCAGACCGAGTTGGAGAACCAGAACGCTGCCACTCGGCCAACTTTTACCGGTGAGAACATACGCGTGTCCGGCGGTCACTACGCCAAACATCGCGGCGACGGCAAGCGCGCAAGCATGCCTCATCGAGAACAACTTGTAGCGTCGACGTGGCGCCGAGAACAGACAATTGTGAGCGGAATGGAGAAAATGGCCGAAGCGGCTCATACTCACTCTAAAGCAAATCGCGTACGCAGCCCGCCCGATCCGGGGAATTTCGTCGCTGCAGTCCGTAAAAATGCGCTCCACTTTGGGGATCTCAACAACGGTCGAACTGCGCAAAAATCAGGGGACCAGGAAAATCTTGCCGGAATAAGGGTCTTTTACCTTTTGCCCCGACGTGTAGCCATTCACATCCACGTAGCCGCCGCTCGGATCAAACGGGCTGAAGACATATCCAGGTTTTCCCGGCACCGGCTTCGCGGTTGGGTATTGAGCCTGCGTCGTCGTGGTGCGCGCCGGGCTCGGGGAAGGCTTGGACCTTTCGGTGACAACTGGGGGCGAAGATCGGGGAGTGGCGCTGGGGGCCGCGTTCGAGCGGGTTTGGGTCTGGGTAGTGACCGTGCGTTGTTGCGGGTCGCGGCTCGGCGAATTTGTAACCGTGCGGCCGGGCGTGGTGACGTCGGAAGTCGTGGTGGTCGTCGTGGTCTGTTCGGCGTCAAGATGCCGCCGGACATAATTCGCGGGCGCATCAATCACGCGGAATGAGCTCACCGCCACATCGTGCGCCGCTTTGCAACCACCCAGCGCAAGAACGCCGAGCAACAGGATCCATCCACCCGGTCTCACGGGCTTACACATATCTCTCATTGGCCCCGCCGCCAGAGAAATCGCCCCTGCGAAAGGTCAGTTCGCGATGGCAGGAATGCTCTTCACGTCATTCACCAGAGCGTCGATATCGCCTTCGGTCGTGGCCCATGAACACATCAACCGGTAAATATCCGGCTCGATAAATTTGTAGAAATGCCAGCCGCCCTGGTGCAGTCGCCTAACGAGTTCATTCGGCATTCGCAAAAACACGCCGTTCGCTTCGCAGGGAAAGGCCGGTTCAAGGCCCGGCAGCGCGCTCAGCTTTTGGGCCAGGGCTTGGGCGCATCGGTTGGCGTGCCGCGCGTTGTCGATCCAGGCGTTATCCGCCAGCAACCCTGCCCAGGGCGCGGCCAGAAAGCGCGTCTTCGAGCCCAGTTGACCGGCTTGTTTGACCCGGTAATCGAATTCTTCCGCGAGCTTCTTCTGGAAAAAGATGACGAGCTCGCCCGCAGCCGTGCCATTCTTGGTTCCGCCAAAACAGAGCGCATCTACACCGGCCTCCCAGGTGATCGACTTCGGCGCGCATCCGAGGGCCGCCACGGCATTAGCGAAACGGGCGCCGTCAACGTGCAGGAACAATGAGCGCTCCCGAGCAAACTCGGCGATCGCCTCGATCTCGTCCCGCTGATACACGGTGCCCAGCTCAGTGGATTGCGTGAGGCTGATTACACGGGGTTTCGACGAATGAACATCTCCGTGCCGAAGGAGGGCCGCTTTGACCTTGTCCAGGTCCAGCTTGCCGTTCACCCCGGGAATCGGCAGGAGCTTGGCGCCGCCGGCAAAGAACTCAGGCGCACCGCATTCGTCGGTCTGGCTGTGCGCGTACTGATGGCAAATGACGGCGTGATAAGACCGGCACAGTTGAGCCAGGGCGAGAGAATTCGCCGCCGTCCCATTAAACACGAGAAAGACTTCGCAGTCGGTCTCGAAAATTTCGCGCACCCGATCGGTTACGCGGCGGGACCATTTGTCGTCGCCGTAGGAAACTTCCGCATCAGCGTTGGCTTCGGCGAGAGCGGCCCAGGCCGGCGGACAGATGGCCGCGGTATTGTCGCTCGCGAATTGGAATCGTTCTCGCGTTGAATCCATCGCGCGTCTCTACGCGACTTCGAGGCACGGAGCAATCCCGATCAGGGGGGACCAGCCGCACGGCGGTACAGAAATCGCCCGGCGAAAGCCCGGGTTTGGCCCGGGGCTCCGCCAGGCTGATCCTCTACCCGCGTCCCCCTAACCTCTATGTGCAACCGCGCAGCAGAAAAAACAAAAACAGAATCGGAATCGGAATCCCCAAAAGCCAAAGCAAAATATATCCCGTTGCTCCCATCTGCTCGATTCGCTCTTTGAATTTCATATCCGTTGGTCTTTCCCTGTCTTTATTTCGCAGGAGAAACGCTTTCTGAGTGCCTGCAAAAAAAGATTTTTCGTTGAGCACTTGGAAAAGCCGCGGCAAACCTCGCGCTATTCCTGGAGCTGCGTTTCGAGCGCGTTGAGATAAACGGAAATTCGATCGCGTCTCATCGGCGGCGGATCGAAGGCCGACTCGGCCGTCTTCAAGTACTCGGTGAACACTCCGCTTTGATCACGTAATCCCGTTGCCTCGAACCAGTTCAGGTAGTCATCGATCCCGCGCACTTGCGCGGCCATGGCCTTGCGCGAGGCAGTGAGCTGGTCCAGGCGCCGAGCGATACCTTTGATTTTTCCACGTGACAAGGCGGCGGCAATCTCTCCGTACTCGAGGATTACGGGCTGGTAGATGGGGTTGGCCCGGACCGCGAGCGCGCTCAAATCCCGGGAAAGATCGGCCAGAACTCGCTTGGCCGAAGGTGCTTTCAGAAAGGCGGGGAATTCCGCCAGCTCGAAGGTTTTTGCCGAAGGCCCCGTCGAAATTTTCAGACGGAGATGGTCGTCCAGGATGCGCTCCGTCGCGGCGCTCCCGAGCAATTGGTAAGGCTGTTGTTTTGAAAAGCGAGCGACCTGATTTTCCCATGTTTTCTCAGCCATCGCGTCGGACTCGAACAATCCCGGGAAATGCCTGCGCAGACCCGCCAGCGGATCATTCGAAGCAGTGGCAAGGTCGAGAATGAATCGCGCAAGGCGGCCCGGGCCATCCGGAGTGCGGGCCAGAAGCTCCACCAGGGCACACGAATAGGCCCGATAAAGCGAAAGTCCCGGCGCGTCCAGCAGCTCAGGTTTTTGTCGCAAGAATTTCTCAAGCGGCAGGATAGTGCGCCGATCGACTGGGAGAGAAAGGATTTGGCTGAGGCCGGCGTCCAGATTCGTCGCTTGCGCCAGCACACCTTCGAGCAGCCAATCCGGCGGTGACAAGCATGAGGTGCCCGCCGCAATCCCAGGAGACTCGCGATACATCATCTCGACGAGCAGCGCCCGCAGCACTTCGCGCCGGACCTCAGGCCGGCTGACCATGGGATCGATCGTCAAATCAAGCTGCAGTTTCAGTCCGAAACCAGTCTGGCCAAGGGCCAGGGCGGTTCGCGGCGCTTCGGGCAAGTTCGCTTGGGGATAATGCGCGTTGATCAGGATCGGCGTGACCCACGAATCCCGTTGAGCAAGGACGGCGAGGAGATCGCGCTTGGCGCCCTCCGCCAATTCGCAAATCGCGCCGCGGACCCGCACATCGGGCCCGTACACAATGAATTGCCGGGAAGTGCTGACGCTTTGTTCGAGCGGAGCGCCCAGCGCCCAGAATGTCTGACAGACGAGAAAGGCGACCAGGCCAGAGCAAAGACGACCGCTTTTATGCCGGGGGAACACAACGCAAACCTCTCAAAGCGCTACGTCTAAAGCTAGGTAAAAAATGCGCCGAGAATATTTCGTTTCCAACGTAATTAAAACGGAACTTTTCCGTTCCGGCGGTGTCTAATCAGAAAGGATCAAACAAATGAAAACAACCAAACTTCTTCTCATCGCGCTGGTGGCGGGCGCGGTAGCGGCCTCGTCCGCGATCGCCCGTCCCAGCGCCACAGCTCCGATCTCCAACGCGCTGAGCGTCAGCTATCGGGGTCATCACAACCATCATCATCATCACCACTCGCATTTCTCGTTCGGCATCGGGCTCGGATATCCCTACTACGGTTATGGGTATCCTTATTACGGCGCTTACCCCTACGGATACGGCTATTACACACCGCGGAGCGCTTATTATTCCGACGCCGGGCTGACCGATGACGCCACCGTGGCGGCCGTTCAACGCCGCCTGGCGCGCGCCGGCTATTATCACGGAGCCATCGACGGCGTTATCGGCAACGGGACGCGGAGCGCCATTCGGGCCTACGAACGCAATCACGGCCTTGTCGTGGACGGCCGGATCGATCGGCGACTGCTCGCCACGATGGGGCTCTCGTAAAGCAGCTTAGGGTTGGGTTGGCACGCCTGTCGGACGCGCAAATCGCGCTCCGGCAGGCGGCTAGTTTATGGCCGCGGAATCAGAACAACCGCTTGCGGATGCAACTCGATCCCGACCATCTTCGAGAGCGATTTTTTCTCACGATCGAGCGCAGCCCACAAATCCGCGAAAATAGGATCGGCATATTTCATCAGGGCGGGGTGAACGGGCAGGCGTCCGATGCTGCCGCCGTTGTTTGAAGCTTTCAGCGCTCCATTCTCGAGGGTCACTTTGCCGGAAGTCGCAGTGTAAAAGGAGAAGCCAAATAACGACCGCTGGACCGTGACTCGGCCAACATTCTCATCGAGATTGACGAAGGCCCGCTCGAACTGAAGCACCTTGCTCAGGGCTGCCTGCCTGCTCTTGAGGGCGCTGCCCAGAAAAGCGTTCACCTGCGCCTCAGTGTAGCGCAAAGGCGGAGAACCGTGGTTCAAAGCCGCATTTTCCATGTCCAGGTTGATCTGGGGAGGAAACTCACCGCTCTTCGGCACCGGCGGAACATCTGGTGGAAGCAACATCTGAATCACGGCCGCCGTGGCGAACGCGCCCAGGATGACCTTGCTCACCTTGAAAAACATCAGGCGCATCTTCAGGCGCCCCGGATCGAGCATGGACTTCAACCGCCGCTGCGTTGCCTTCGCGTCCTCGCCCTTCGGCGCAATTTTGGCCAGGGCCGTGCGATCAAGCCGCGCCCCGCAATCGTGACAATAAATTCGCTCCGGCTCGTTTTCGCGCCGGCATTCCGGACAGACCAGTTTAATCATTCCACGGATTGCTTCTTCGGTTTTGACTCGGGTGCCTTGGTCGGCGCGGCGGGTGCAGATCCTCCGCTTCCCTCTTTTTTGACGGCCGTTTTTTCAGCTGTGGCCGGCGCGGCAGGAGCATCCTTCTTCGCGCCTTCCTTGTAGGAATTGCTTCGGTAATCGGTGATATAAAATCCCGAGCCCTTGAAAATCAGGCCGGCGCCGGTCCCAATAAGCCGCTTCACCTTTCCGTGGCCCCATTTTTTCTGCCGGCAAAGTTCCTTTGGACATTCGCTAAACGGCTTGTCGCGCATGGATTGCACGGCCTCAAAGGTGTCTCCACACTTCTCGCAGGAATATTCGTAGGTCGGCATGAAGCAGTGAAGGCGGCGAACGGTCGCCATTCTCTCTCAGAAAAAGCAGAATACAAGCCATCCTCATCCCGTCGAATACCGTATCGCCGCCGCTGCGCGAGCCCGGTCACCTTGACTTTGAACTTAGCGAGCGTTAAAGGCGTCGTTCCGATTTTTGATTATGTCGCACTCAGTTTTTCGTCCGTTTTCACTCGTTTTGACCGCCTCCGTCGCTCTCTTTTTGGCGGCCTGTGATGGGGACGATCCGGCTCTGGCCCAGTCGCAGTACCTGGGCGGCGTTTATGGCACCGGACCGGTTTCTAACGCAGCTCCGCGGGACAGCATCTCCTATTGGGATGGCGACAGTGTCTCGGGAAAACCTTCCATCAAAATCAAGCTCAGTGAGCAGCGCGCCTATTTCTACAAGGGCGCGCAATTGGTCGGCATCTCGCAGCTCTCCACCGGCCGCGAAGGCATGGGCACCACGGCCGGTTCGTACAAGATCATCCAGAAGGATCAAAATCACGTCTCGAGCCAGTATGGCGATTACGTCGATTCCGCGGATAACGTCGTGGTTGCGAACGTGGATGTCGGCAAGGACCCAAAGCCGCCCGGGACCCATTTCAAAGGCGCGCCCATGCCCTATTTCATGCGGATCTACGGCGGCACCGGGATGCATGCTGGTTACCTGCCGGGATATCCGGCTTCCCACGGCTGTATCCGGATGCCCGAGTTCATGGCGGAGAATTTCTTCCGTTCCGTTTCGACTGGGACGCCGGTCACCATCAGCCACTAGTCGTCGGCCATTCCGGGCTCTCGGCTTGCACTTGGTCTTTCCCGGCGACATGATCGTGTTTCCGCCGGTCACGCCATGATCATCATCACCCAACCCAACGCCACGGACGAGCAGATCGACCGGATTCTGGCCCGACTGCGCGAATTAGGCCTGGATGCCCAAATCAGCCGGGGCGCTTCCCGCATTATTATCGGGGTGATCGGCGCCGAAGATCGGGTCCGGGAAAAAGCGCTGGCGGCCATGGCCGGAGTGGAAGCGATCATCCCGTTGGAAAAACCTTACAAGCTCGCTTCCGTCGAATCTCGCGGCGCGGCCTCTTCTGTCTCGGTCGGCGATGTGACGATTGGCGGGAATGAAAAGGTTGCTTTGATTTGCGGGCCGTGTGCGGTGGAAAGCCAGGAGCAAATCTCGTCGATTGCGCGCATCGTCAAAAAATCGGGCGCGAACATTCTTCGGGGAGGCGCCTTCAAGCCGCGGACTTCGCCCTACAGTTTCCAGGGATTGGCCGAAGACGGCTTGCGTTTCCTGGCCGCCGCCCGCGAGGAAACGGGCTTGCCGGTCATTACTGAGATCATGGACGCGAGGGACCTGGCGCTGGTGGAGAAATACGCGGACTGCCTCCAAATCGGGACGCGTAACATGCAGAATTTTTCCCTTTTGAAGGAAGTGGGCCGCAGTCATTTGCCGGTGCTGCTTAAGCGCGGCTTCAGCGCGACGATCAGCGATTTGATCATGAGCGCCGAGTATGTCCTGAGCGAAGGGAACATGAACGTGCTCCTGTGCGAACGCGGCATTCGCACCTTCGAAACCGCCACCCGTTACACGCTCGATCTCAACGCCGTTCCCATCCTGAAAGCGAGAACCCACCTGCCCGTCGTGGTCGACCCAACTCACGGCATCGGCCTGCGCGACTTCGTGCCGCAAATGGCCCTCGCCGCGGTCGCAGCCGGCGCTGATGCCGTCATGATCGAAGTGCACGACTCTCCTCAGTTTGCCAAGAGTGACGGCGAACAGGCGATCGTGCCGGAAATCTTCGCCGATCTCGTTCCGCGCCTGCGCGCCGTCGCCGAAGCGGTCGGCCGGCGGATGTAGTTCTCTTCTGCTCTTACTCTTACTCTTACTCTTACTCTTACTCTTACTCTTGCTCTTGCTCGAACCCGAATCGATCACGAGCACGAGCAGGAGCACGATTACGAAAAATTGAAGTTCGCGCCAATCCGGCGAACCATGGGCGGTGGAAGATTCCTCGAGCGATTCCCTGCCCGCGATCGTAACGCGCTCGAATTCGATCTCGCAAAAACTGCGGAACGTCCGCCGGGGCAGTTCCCCCGTCGCATTCTCTCACGTCACCGAGCCGGCCCAGGCGTTTATCGTCGCCGCGATCGCCGGAGAATTGCGAAAAACGCTCTGGATCCTTTGCCCGACGGTCCGCTCCCAGGAATTACTTTTTGAAACCCTGCTCAATTGGCTGCCGGACGCTCTCTTTCTTCCGGAAGCGGAATTCGCCGCGGTCGAAAACGTATTGCCTGACCCGGAAATCGCGGCGGAGCGACTGGCGCTTTTCAACCAGGTTCAGCGCGAGAAAGGGCCTCGCGTAATCGTCACCACCCGCGCGGCGCTTGATCAGGCCGCGCCGGATCCCGCGGCGCTGAGTTCCGCCATGGTCACTCTCCGCCGGGGAAAGCGCCAGCCGCTTGAAAAGACCGTCGAAACGCTTTCCGCTGCTGGATACGAACGGGTGTCGCAAGTCACGACCCGCGGTCAGTTCGCCGTTCGCGGCGGAATCCTCGACGTCTATTCGTGGCAGGCGGCGCGTCCGATTCGGGCGGAATATTTCGGTGACGATGTGGAATCGCTCCGCGAATTCGACGTCGACACCCAAACGTCGGTCCGAAATTTACAGAGCATCGAGCTCCTCCTCGGCGCCGCTGAAGATCAGAGCGCGACCGTTCGAGACTACGTGTCCCCCGAAGCGCTGCGGGTCGAGATCGAACCGGAGGAAAACGCCGAGGCCGAGATCCTGATCGGCGAAGGCTGGCTCGGCGGCGAAGAACCAGAAGACTTCCAGGGCGCGTTCGAAGATTGCGACATCGGCGACTTCGCCGTCGGGGATTTCATGCTGGTCGAAGCGAAGCGCGCGCAGTTTTCCGCGAGACTCAGGGATTGGGGAGCGGGCGGATTTCGCGTCGTGATCTATTTCCAGACGGAAGGCGAAATCGAGCGCTTCCGAGAAATTATGGGAGACGCCATGAAAGGCGTCGAGGTTCTGGAAGGAACGCTGCCGCGCGGGTTTGTTTTTCCAGACGGGAAATTGGTCATCCTTTCCGGCGCCGAATTGTTCGGGCGCTATACGACCCACGGACGCCGGCGTTTGCAGCGCGCCGAAAGGCTCGCCCGCCATCGCACCCAGATCGACTTCAGCGAACTGAATGAAGGCGATCTTGTGGTCCACCTTGAACATGGCATCGGCCGTTTTCTCCAGCTCACCCGCGTTCCTTCGCCCGGGGGCGAGATGCAGGAAGCGCTCGCCTTGGAATTCGCCAACGACTCCCGGCTCTACGTGCCGCTCGAACAGGCTTATCTCGTCTCCCGCTATGTCGGGGTGGGAAAGAAATCTCCGCCGCTCAGCTCGCTGGCGGACGCGAAATGGGCCCGCGCCAAAAAAAGCGCGACCGCATCCATCTTCGATTACGCCGGCAAAATGCTGGCCGTCCAGGCTGAGCGTGAAACGCAGCTCGGTCATCCCTTCGGGCCGGACACAAAATGGCAGAGGGAATTCGAGCATTCCTTTCCGTTCCGGGAAACGCCCGATCAGCTCACCGCGATCGCAGCCACCAAGCACGACATGGAGCTGGCGCGATCGATGGACCGCTTGATCTGCGGCGACGTCGGTTTTGGAAAAACCGAAGTGGCAATTCGCGCCGCGTTCAAGGCGGTCATGGAGGGCAAACAAGTCGCGGTGCTTGCCCCCACCACCGTCCTCGCCCAGCAGCACTTCGAAACCTTCCGGCAACGCATGCTCGATTATCCGGTGCGGATCGAAATGCTCAGTCGCTTCCGTTCCCACGCCGAGCAGCGCAAAGTTTTGCAGCTCCTGCGCGAGGGCGGCGTCGATATTGTGATCGGCACCCACCGTCTGATTTCCGGCGATGTCATCTTCAAGGATCTCGGGCTGGTGGTGATCGATGAAGAGCAGCGCTTCGGCGTCCTGCATAAGGAAAAATTCAAGGAGCTTTTCAAGCTGGTGGACGTTCTCACCCTTTCAGCCACGCCGATTCCGCGCACGCTTTACCTCTCGCTTGTCGGCGTGAAGGACATGTCCACCATCGAGACTCCGCCTCTCAACCGTCTACCGGTCGAAACCGTCGTCTGCGGCTATGACGAACGAATCATCCGCGACGCGATCAATCGGGAATTGGAGCGGCAGGGACAGGTTTATTTTCTGCACAACCGCGTGCAGTCGATCGAGAAAACACGGGACCGGATCGTTGAGCTTTGCCCGCGGGCCCGGGTCGAATTTGGCCACGGGCAAATGGATGCCGACGAACTGGAATCGGTCATGGCCCGATTCGTCTCGGGCCGCATCGATGTGCTGGTCTGCACTACCATCATCGAAAGCGGCCTCGATATTCCTAATGCCAACACCATCATCATCGACCGCGCGGATCGGTTCGGGCTCGCCGACCTCTATCAGCTTCGGGGACGGGTCGGGCGGGCGGAACACAAGGCCTACGCCTACCTGCTCCTGCCGCGGGAGATGATGACGGTGGGCGCGGCCCGTAAACGCATCAACGCCATCAAGCAATACAGCTCGTTAGGCGCCGGTTTTCGTATCGCCATGCGCGACCTCGAAATTCGAGGCGCCGGCAGCATCCTCGGCACCGCCCAGAGCGGGCACATCATGGCGGTGGGGTTCGATCTCTATTGCCAGTTGCTCAAGCAGGCCGTGGCCCAGCTAAAGGGCGACAAAGTTCGCGCCCGGATTGAAGTCGAGATCCGCCTCGATTTTCTCGCCACGAACGAAGCCGAGTTTGTCCAACTCGGCCCGGACGCGCGCGCTCCGGCTTTTATCCCCA
The DNA here is from genome assembly GCA_035274845.1 of Chthoniobacterales bacterium. Classification (NCBI taxonomy): domain Bacteria; kingdom Pseudomonadati; phylum Verrucomicrobiota; class Spartobacteria; order Chthoniobacterales; species Chthoniobacterales bacterium. The sequence goes on along the minus strand of DATENU010000006.1, from coordinate 76,245 downwards.
CCAGTTTTGTGGCCGACCCCACGTTGCGAATTCAGGCTTACCGTCATCTCGCGGAAATCACGACTCGCGAGCAGTTGGACCGGCTCCGCAAGGATTGGCGGGACCGGTTCGGAAAATTTCCCGAAGCGGTTGACAATTTGATCGTTCTGACCGAAATCAGGCTCTCCGCGGCCAGGGCCGGCGTCACCCGAGTGGAGGTGCGCGAAGGCAAACTAATGCTCACCCGGCGCGGGGATTTTATACTTGTCGGGGGCAAATTCCCTCGCATTAGTACCAATAGAATCGACCGCCAATTGGCGGAGGTATTGGAATTGATCAAGAAACTCTAACTCCCATGATTCGACCATTATTTGCAGGTGTGCTGGCGGCGTCGACCGTGCTCATTTCGCCACTTTGCCAGGGTGCCCTTGCCGCGGAAGAAAATGCCCGCGTGATCGACGGCATCGCCGCGATTGTGAACGGTGAAGTCATCACCTACTCCCAGGTCCGCGCTCTCTCCGCCCCCCGCGAGCGCTTGTTGCACAGTCAATTTAAGGGCGAGGAGTTGGCCAAACAGGTCAAGGAGGCGCGCGACGCGGCCCTGAAAGACCTGATCGACCGCGAGCTGATCGTGCAATCGTTTCGGAAGGAAAAATTCGAGCTGCCCGCCTACATCGTGGAAGAGAGGGTTAAGGACATCATCCGGGACGATTTCGGCGGCGATCGGGCCACCTTCATCAAGACCTTGCAGGCCCAGAATTATACGCTGACCGAGTTCAAGAAACTCGAGACCGAAAAGATCATCGTCCAGGCCATGCGGAGCAAGAACGTGAAACCGGTCACGACAATTTCGCCGACAAAGGTGAATGAGTATTACGCGAAGCATAAGGCGGAATTCACAGCCAAGGAGCAGGTCAAGCTGCGGCTGATCATGATTCCGACGCGCGCGGCGGAAGGAAATTCGGCCGCGCAGAAAGCAGTCGCCGAGGAAATTCTCGGGAAGCTCGCCGACGGCGCGCCCTTCGATCGCATGGCGCAGATGTATTCCGAAGATACGACCCGGGACTCGGGCGGCGATTGGGGATGGATCGAACGCAAGACGCTGGCGCCGCAACTGGAGAAAGTCGCTTTCAACCTTCCGCCTGGGCGGGTCAGCCACGTCATCGAGCTCCCCCCGAACTTCTACATTCTGAAGGTCGAAGAAAAACGGGGCGGCGATACGCCATCGCTGGCCAAGATGCGGCCGGAGATTGAGAAAAAGCTGATGCAGGAGGAAAACCAGCGCCAGCAGGAAATCTGGCTGGCCGGTCTCCGCCAGAAAGCGTACATCCGGACGTTCTGAGATCTACAGGCGGCTTTGCCGCGTCCAAGGATCGGCGCTTTCCAAACCGCCACTCTCTTTTCTTCTGTAGCCGCTTCGCTGTGCGAAGCGTTCCCTTTGGACTGTCTCCGGCGGAGGCGTTTGATCCGCTGACACCGTCAGCTCAACGTCGCCCACAGGGCGACGGCTACAGAAGAACCGCAATCCATCTTGCGGGGGGCGATCCCGTTTGTGACAATGCGCGATGAGTTGTCGCATCGGCATCACGCTGGGCGATCCCGCCAGCATTGGACCGGAGATCGTCCGGGCCGCGCTCGCCTCCGGCCGGTTGCCTGCCGATGCGGAATACTCCATCATCGGCCCGGCGCTTGACTGCTCGTTAGGCGAACCAACCCAGGAAACGGCCCGGTCCGCCTTGCAGGCCCTCGAGGAAGGCGTTCAGCTCGCTCTCCGCGGTGAAATCCACGCCATTGTCACGGGTCCAATTAACAAGGCACGAATGTACGACATCGGTTTCCGTTTCCCCGGCCAGACCGAGTTTTTCGCCGACCGATGTAGCGTCAGCAATTTCGCGATGCTCCTCACCGGCAGGAAACTCACCGTGGCGCTCGTAACCGTTCACCTTCCGTTGCGTGAGGTCCCGGGCTCCTTGAAAACCGAGGAAATCGTTCGGGTCGGTCTGCTCCTCCTGGATTTTCTCCGTCGCCGGGGAATCGCCAGTCCGCGCATCGCGGTTGCCGGCCTCAATCCCCACGCAGGTGAATCCGGCGCGCTAGGCAGCGAAGAAGCCGAAATAATCGCGCCCGCCATCGAGGAACTCCAATCTGCAATCCCCGTGAAGGGGCGTGGCCCCCACGGGGCTTTTACGCCCTGGAATCTGCCGTCTCGACTGGCTCAAGGCCCTGAGCAAGCCGAAGGGAAATCTGCAATCATCCGCGGCCCCTTTTCCCCGGACACCGTTTTCCACCACGCCGCTAACGGCGACTGGGACGGCGTCCTCTGCATGTATCACGACCAGGGCCTCATCCCCTTGAAGCTGCACGCTTTCCACGAAGGGGTGAATGTGACCCTCGGCCTCCCCTTCCCGCGCACGAGCCCCGATCACGGGACGGCTTTTGAGATCGCCGGCAAAAACCTAGCCCGCCCCGATAGCATGATCGTCGCGATTAATCTGGCGGTGGAGTTGGCTCGCAAAAGTAACCGTCCTCATGACTAAAGAGCCTCGGCGCCTTCATCTCGCGCTTCTCCTGTTGGTCGCGGCCGTGATCGGCTGGTCGGCCTGGCGGCCTTATGATCGCCTTACCTGGTGGTTGGAAACGTCGCCCGGACTCGTCGCCATTGTCCTCCTGGCCGCGACCTATCGGCGGTTTCGGCTCACCACGTTTTGCTACGTCCTCATCGCTCTCCACATCTGCGTGCTTTGCGTGGGCGGCCATTACACCTACGCCCAGGTGCCGCTATTCGATTGGCTCCGTCCGATCTTCGGCTGGCAGCGCAACCATTATGATCGCCTCGGCCATCTGATGCAGGGCTTGGTTCCGGCGATCGCCGCTCGCGAGGTAATTATTCGGCTCGACGTGGTTCGACGGAAAAAATGGATCCCCTACCTCGTGATCTCGATCTGCATGGGAATCAGCGCGTTTTATGAGCTCCTGGAATGGTGGGCGGCGCTAGTCGCTGGCAGTGCCGCAAACCAATTCCTCGGCAGCCAGGGCGATGTCTGGGACACCCAGTCGGATATGTTTTGGGCGCTGATCGGCGCTGTTTGCGCGCTCGTTTTCCTTTCCTACTTTCACAATCGTGCCCTAAGAAAAGTGACGGACACCTGATCGTGAAGAAATACCTCACCGTTTTTAATCTCGGTCTTCAGAACACGTTCGTTTACCGCTGGAACTATTTTCTGCGCGCGGTCTTCGGCCTGATCCCGCTGGCGGGCACCGTGTTTCTTTGGCGGGCCGTTTTCCGCGAACCGGGCGGCGGTATGCACGGCTACACCTACGGCTCGATGATCTATTATTACCTGCTGACCATCGTTGTCTCGAACCTGGTCACGCCGACCGAAGACGAATGGCAAATCTCGGCCGACATCCGGGAAGGCCAGATCAATTCTTTCCTGACCAAGCCCCTCAGTTACCTCGCTTACCGTTTCAGCATTTTCCTGAGCGGCCGCCTTGTTTTCACGGCCGTCACCATTCCGCCAGTCGCCCTGATCCTCTTCTATTTCCGCGATTACCTGGTGCTTCCTTCCAACGCCCTGACTTACTTTTGCGCGCTTCTTTCGCTGATCATGTCCGCGCTGATTCAGTTCTTCATCACCTACACCATCGCGCTCTTCGCCTTCTGGATTCTGGAGATTTCCACGATCGTCTTCATCGTTTACTCGTTCGAATACTTCCTCGGCGGCCAGATGTTTCCGGTGGACATCATGCCAGCCGCGATCCAGGCCGCGCTAAAATGGCTCCCCTTTTACTACGAACTTTTCTGTCCGATCGCCATTTTCATGGAACGCCTCCGCGGCGCCGAGATGGGCCAGGCCCTGGCGATCCAGGCTGGATGGCTCTTTGTCACCTGGAGCGTCGCTCGCTACATGTGGAAACGCGGGCTTGGGCATTATCAGGCGGTCGGCGGCTAAGGGAATGTGAATGGTGATCAGTGACTGGTGAATGGGCTATTCCATTCACTGATCACCAGTCACCATTCACTAATCCGAACTCGGCAAACCGCTCTCTTGCCACGCGCGAAAACCGCCGGCCATCGATCGCACATTCTCGTATCCCATTTTTTGCAGACTCTCCGCGACGAGGGCGGACCGGCTCCCGCCGCCGCAGTAGCAGATGATCGGTGTTTTCAGATCGGGGATCTGCTCTTCGATTTCCAGTTCGATAATGTCGCGCTCGAGATGTTTCGCGTTTTTCGCGTGATCTTCGCGCCAATCCTCTCCTTCACGGACGTCGATCAGAAGAGCGTCACCGCGCTCGCTCTGGGCTTGCGCTTCCGCCGGTGAGACCTCGGTAATGTTCTTCTTCGCGGCGGCGACGAGCTGCTGAAAGCGATTCATCCTTGAACGTCCCCGACCGCTTCGAACGGTCAAGTCTGCTGGAATCCCGCGCCTCCCTTGGCTAGGATGCCGCGAAAATGAAAAGCCGAACGCTGTTTCCGTTGCTGCTGCTCGCATTTTTTTGCTCTTCGCCGATTAGTCGCGCCAAAGAGCTGGGTTGGCAGCCGCAAAAGACCTGGGTGTTCGTCGTCGGCGTCCTGAGCTGGAAACATTCCGAGATGTTTGGCTCGTTCCCGGTGAAAAACCGCCGGGATGAAGCGCTGGTAAATTTCTTCAAACAGAGCGGCGTCCCCGAATCCCAGATTGTTTATCTACAGGACAAACAAGCCAGGCAAATACGGATCGACGACGCGTTCACGGCGCAACTGAAGAAATTAAGCCCGGACGATCTTCTCATCGTCTATTACGCGGGCCACGGCTCCAAATCGGATGACGGCAACGATGTTTTTCTGGCTTCCTACGACGCAGGCGATGATGAAGTCGAAGGATGGTCGATTAATTCGATCCCGGGGAAAATCCAGAGCAGCAAATGCAAACACGTTCTCTGGTTTATCGATTGTTGTTATTCGGGCCAGGCCGGCCTGGCCATCACGAAGCAAGCGAGCGGTCCGGCTTACGCCTGCGTGACTTCTTCGGCGGCCAGCGAATCCTCAACCGAGCATTGGACTTTCACGGAAGCGCTGCTGGACGCGTGGCGCGGCATTTCCTATGTCGATCTCAATCATGACGGCACGGTTACGCTGGCGGAATTCGCCGCCCACGTGGAGGCGGACATGAACGCAGCCGAAGAACAGCGTTCCACCTTCGCGCATACGAAAGAGTTTTCGCCGGAAATTGTCCTGGCCACGGCGAAACCTCTCGCCAACCCGAGGGTCGGCGAACGGGCGAAAGCGCGGGACGCCGACGAAGATTGGTACGCCTGCCGGGTTATCGACGTCCGGGATGAGAAGCTAAAGATTCATTTCATCGGCTACGAAGACGACGAAGACACGTGGGTCGCGCCGGAAGATCTACAACCGATCAAACCGGTCCGCTATGCGACCGGCGCGAAGGTGGAAGTGCTTTGGAAAAAGCGCTGGTATCCGGCGACGGTCTTGCAGGCCAAGGATGGCGTGCACCTCATCCACTACACTGAGTACGAAGCGAAATGGGACGAATGGGTCCCCTCCCGCCGGATTCGCAATCCGAAGTAGGCAATGCTCTCAATATGATTGGTAGGGACGGCGCGCTGCGCCGTCCGTTGAATCAACAACGCGGCAACTCCCGACGGGCGGACGGCGCAGCGCGCCGTCCCTACCAGCGAATTTTATTCGTAGCGGAGGGCGTCGATCGGATCGAGCCGGGCGGCTTTGCGCGCCGGGTAAAATCCGAAAAACACGCCGACCGCCGCGCTGACTACAAACGCGATCACGATGGATCCGGGCGAGATCAGCGATGGCCAATTCTTCACCGCGGCCAGGATTTTCGCCGATACAATTCCGAGGATAATACCGATGATCCCGCCGATGACGCTCAGCGTGATCGCTTCGATTAGGAACTGGGTGAGGATGTCGCGCCCGTGCGCGCCGACGGCCATGCGCGTGCCGATCTCGCGCGTCCGCTCCGTCACGCTCACCAGCATGATGTTCATGATGCCGATCCCGCCGACCACCAGCGAAATCACCGCCACGCCCGCGAGCAATGCGGTCATCGTCTCAGTGGTAGCGGTTTGGGCGGCGGCGATTTCCTCCTGGTTGCGGACGGTAAAATCGTCGTCGCGCCCTTCGCGGATGTTATGGCGCTGGCGGAGGAGAGCGATGATTTGCTGCTGCGCCGGACCGAGATCGGCCGTGCTCGCCACCTGCGCGTTGATGTTCCGCAGGGTCGTCCCGCCTCCCATCACCCGCTTCATGGCGCTCGTAAACGGCATGATTACGATGTCGTCCTGATCGGTCCCCTGTGAACTAAGCCCTTTGGGGGTGAGGACGCCGGTGATCTGAAACGGAACATTCTTCACCCGCAACACCTGCCCGACGACGTCTTCGCTGCCGAATACTTGCGTGGCGGTCGTGCGGCCGATAACGCAAACCTTGTTCGCGCTCCGCACATCCTGGGAAGTGAACGGCGCGCCGTCCGCCAGCGGCCATTGCCGGAGATCGAAGTAATCGGCGGACTCACCATAGATGCGGGTAAACCAATTCTGGTTTCCGGCCGCGACCTGCGAAGTGGAAACAACTTCTTCGCTGACCAGGGTGACCGACGGGATTTCGCGGCGGATCGCTTCGGCATCCTCGATCTTCAAGGTGCCGGCGCCGCCCCAGCCGGTGCGAATTCCACTCGCAGTCGTGCTGCCAGAAAAGATCAGGATCACGTTTTCGCCCAGGCTCGCGATCTGCGCCTCGACTTGCGCTTTCGCACCGGTCCCGATGCTCACCATGGCGATGACCGCGCCGACTCCGATGATGATTCCGAGAGCGGTCAGGGCCGAGCGTAACTTATTTCGACGCAACGCTCGCGCCGCGATTTTGAAAGTCGAAGCGAGCCGGATCCGGCGCGCAAAACTTTTGCCGGTCATACCGCGGCCTCCAAGGCATCTGTCGCGGAGATTCGTTCCAGTTCGCTTGCGGCCTGCAGGCGATTCGCGACCAGCTGATCGCTCCGCACCAACCCGTCTTTCATTACGATGTTGCGGCGCGCGTAGGCGGCAATGTCTGGCTCGTGGGTCACCATGACGATCGTGATTCCCTTCTCATTCAGGGACTGAAAGATCTCCATAACCTCCACGCTCGTTCGGCTGTCGAGATTGCCAGTGGGCTCATCGGCCAGAAGCACTTCGGGATCGTTGATCAATGCCCGCGCGATCGCGACCCGCTGCTGTTGCCCGCCGGAAAGCTGGCTCGGCGTGTGGTCCCCACGTCCCTGCAGACCGACCGCCGCCAGCACCTGCTCCGCTTTTTCGCGCAGCTGGGCGCTCGTCAAGGCTACCTCGGAGTAGAGCAGCGGCAGCTCGACGTTCTCCAGCGCGGAAGTGCGCGCGAGCAGGTTGAAGTTCTGAAAAACGAATCCGAGTTTGCGATTCCGCACGTCCGCCAGGTCGTCGCGGCTCAACGACGAGACATCTTCGCCGTCGAGGAAATAGCGGCCGGCCGTCGGCCGATCCAGACAGCCGAGGATGTTCATCAACGTCGATTTGCCCGAACCGCTCGAACCCATGAGGGCGACGAATTCGCCATGTGAAATTTCGATCGACACGCCACGCACGGCCTGCACTTCGACCTCCCCCGTTTGATAGGTCTTTCGAACCTCGTCGAGGCGAACCGCTACGCCGTTCGAAGAACTGTTCATGGCCGCCGCCGCGGACCGCTGAATGGATTTGTCGCGGGCGCATCCGATGAAGAACTCTCGGTCATCGTGGTGACGACCCGATCGCCTTCCTTCAAGCCTTCCACGACTTCCGTCGTGATGCCGTCGCTGATCCCGGTCTTAATCGTCACCGCCGTCGGTTTCGAAGCGCCGGAAGCAAGCACATACACCGTCCGCTCCGTCCGCCGCTCAGCACGATTTCCCCCCGATTTGTTGCCGCCGCCCGGCTGGCGCGGCCCCGCCGATGGATCGCGCCGTGGCGCTGGCGACGACGCCACATCCGGCGGCCGGAAACGCAGGGCGCTGTTCGGAATTTTCAAGGTCTCATCGCGGTGCGCCGCAACGATGGAAACGTTCGCCGTCATTCCCGGCTTTAATTTTTGCTCCGGATTGCTGACGCCGATCACGGTGTCGTAAGTAACCACGTTTTGGACAGTAATCGGCGCGTTGCGAACCTGCACCACTTTGCCCGGGAAGGTGCGAGTCGGAAACGCGTCCACCGTGAACTCGACGTCCTGGTCCACCGCCACCGCTCCCACGTCGGCCTCGGCGACATTCGCGTCGATCTGCATTTTCGAGAGGTCGTTCGCGATTTGGAAGATCACCGGCGCCTGGAGACTGGCCGCGACGGTTTGCCCAACATCCACGTTGCGGGAAATCACGATGCCATCGATCGGGGAAGTGATCGTGCAATGATCGAGATCGGCCTTTGCTTTTTCGAGCGCGCCTTCCTTGATCTTCACGTTGGCTTCTGCCTGATGCAGCGCGGCCGTCGCCTGGTCGAGATCGGACTGGGCCGAGTTTTGTTTGGCGACCAACGCCTGAGTGCGCGTCTCATTGAGGCGGGCCAGCTCGAGGGCGGCACGCGCATTAGCAAGATCGCCCTCCGCCTGGTTGACGCTGGCCTGGAAAACGATCGGATCGATCTGGGCAATGACCTGGCCCGCTTTCACGACCGAATTAAAGTCGGCGAATAGTTTCTGGATATTGCCGGAAACCTGGCTGCCGACCTGGACGTTCTGGACGGGATTAAGGGTGCCGGTGGCGGTCACGGCCTGCGTGATCGGACCGCGAGTCACCGGCGCTGTCTGGTAAGTCGCGCTCGAGCCGCTCGCGCAGCGGCGCAGGAGCAGCGCGCTCACGATCAAAACCGTGGCTGCGACGATCAAAGGAATAGGTCGTTTAAACATGCCGGTGTCTGCGAACGATGATCTTGCCTGAGGTTAATACAACCTCGGAGAAAGCTCGAAGTTGCGGCCGTCCCGGTTGCGCGGAAGCGTAGGGCGGATGCGCCGTTATCTCACCATCTGGGGAATCATGCTGCGCAACTCGCTTATCCGGGAGCTGAGTTTCAAAGCCAATTTCATCCTTTGGATGATCGTGGAAGTCCTCTGGTTCTGCGGCCAAATCGTTTTCTTCGGCATTATCTTCGGCCAGGTGGATCGCCTCGGTGACTGGACAAAGTGGGAAGTGATCCTGCTGATCGGCACCCACCAGATGATCGCCCAATTGTTCCAGGCATTTTTCTTCGTCAATGTTTCCAATATTCCCGAGCTGGTCCGGACTGGAAAATTGGACTCGTTGCTCGCGCTGCCGATCGACAGCCAGTTTGCCGTTTCCACCAAACAGTTCGGTCTCGACAGCGTGCTCAACGCGCTCCTGGGCGGCGTGGTGGTCATCGTCGCGCTCTCCAAGCTGCACGTCACGCCGTCCGTGGTGCAGGTTCTTCTTTATCTGGTGGCGATCTGCTTCGGCGTAGCGATTCATTATTCCATCATGCTCACCCTGGCGGCGATCAGCTTCTGGATCGTCCGGGCCCAGGGATTGGTTTACGGCTACTTCAATTTTCTCCACATTGCCCGTTATCCGGACGTGATCTTCCCGCGCCTTTTTCGTTTTGTGTTTGGCTGGATCATCCCGGTGGTGATCGTGGCCAATATCCCGGCCCGGCTCCTGATCAAGCCGCTGGGCGACCCTGCCCTGCTGATGTTGCATCTCATTGTGGCCGGGTCGATTGCGTTTTCCCTTTCACGCGTTTTCTGGCGTTTTGCCCTGCGCCATTATTCGAGCGCCAGCTCCTGAAAATCGGCCCAAAAACTGGCTACTTTTTTGCTCGTTTTTAGCGGGTAAATCTCCCCTTGCACCCCGCCAGAAATGCCTTTAAGTAAGCCTCCGCTCGCGCCCGGCAAACCAAGGGTGCACTTGAAAATATGGCCAACTCCCCGAAAAAGAAGAGCTCGAAAAAACCTGCTAAAGCAAAGGGACAGGCCAAGAAATCTTCGCACCCAAAAGCAGCCAAAGCGACCAAGTCCGCTGGCAAAAAAGCCGCTGCCACGAAGAAGCCCGTCGCAAAAAAGGCGGCAAAAACGTCCCCTCACGCCGGCAAATCGCCTCGGGCCAACGGCGCGAAAAAGAATTTTGTTTCCCCTGATGCGAGCCAGACGATCCTGGCGGCGAAAAACCACAAGCAACGGCGGCTCGACCCGTTCGTGCGCGGCCAGAAAGACAAATTACTGCAGCTTCGCGACGCGATGGTCGATTCGATGGCCGGGGTCGCGAAAGACAATTTACGCTCGCGCGCGGAAGGCAGCGAAGCCTCAGCTTTCGGGATGCATCAGGCGGACGCCGGCAGCGATGCCTACGACCGCGACTTCGCGCTCAGCCTCCTTTCCCAGGAACAGGATGCGCTCTACGAAATCGACCAGGCGTTGAAGCGGATTGAGCTCGGCACCTACGGAATCTGCGAAATGTCGGGCAAACAGATTTCCCATGCGCGGCTCGAAGCGATCCCGTTTGCGCGTTTCACCGTGGAATGCCAATCGCAGCTCGAGAAGCAGAACAAGGCGTCGCGTGTCCGGCAATCGGTCACCTCGCTTTTTGGTCTGACGGACGAAGAGAGCGCGGAAGGCGAAGAAGAAGAAACCAAGCCGGACGAGAGCAAGGAATAGTTTATGGCGCAGGAAATAATCACTCTGGAATGCACGGAAGCGAAGGCGCTCGGGCAGCCGGTCTCTCGTTACATGAGCACCCGGAACAAGAAGAGCCCGCGGACGCCGAATCGTTTGGAAAAAAAGAAATACAATCCGTTCCTGAAGCGGCATACCCTCCATCGCGAGACGAGGTAAACAGCCATGCAACCAAAGACAGCCAAACGCCGTTCCGCTTTCCGCCGCGCCAACCGGACCATGCCGCGCCGGCGGATCGACATCGCCACCGAGGCGATCGATTACAAGAATCCCGATCTCCTCAAGAAATTCGTGACCGAGAGCGGCAAAATCTTGCCGCGCCGTGTGACCGGCATGCCGGCGCACATGCATCGCAAGATCACGCGCGAGATCAAGCGCAGCCGTTCCGTGCTGCTGATGAAGTAGGTGTGCCTTCATTTCCGCTCGGCTCGCGGATAGCCCTAGAAGATGCTGGGCAGGTACTGCAGAAGCGATCCGATCCCTATACTTCCGGACGTAAACAGGATCGCCCGGAAGAAGGGTTGATTGGACAGCGGAGCGAACGCTCCACGGCTTAAATCGCGAATCTCGCTGATCGTCTCCTCGATCATCTTCACCCTGGTCTCCGCCTGCGCGCGGCCTTCAGGCGTTTGGACCTCAGTGGTGTGATAAAGCGCCTGCAGCCGGTGGTCCGACAAACGGTCAATCGCGGTGCGCCGAGCTTTCCGGGCGGCGCGGTAGAGCCGGACCGAGCAATAGATGGCCCAGGCCAGGTTGAGCGCGAGGATGATGATCAAGCTCCAGGGCCAGTCCCAATTATCGAAGTAACTGTTCCGGGCCACGATCATCAGGACGAGAATGACAAAGGGATAATTGATCAGCGGGCAAACCACTTCGGTGCGGGCGGCGATTAACCGGATATCGAGATACTCGGCCAGTTCCTCCTCGTTAAGCAGGCGACGGCGCGCGCTCAGCTTCTGCGCACTTTCGGGCCAAAAAGTGATACCCTGGTTGAAGAGCGCGATCAGGTCTCGGTTCAGACGGATGGCGTCGACGATGTAGAAGAGCAGGACCGTCGTACTGATGATGCAGATTATCAGCATCACCATGTCGACCCCGAAGCTGAACCCGCCGCGGGCAGGAATAGCCGGGAATCCGAGCGCCAGAAAAATCGCGACGCCGCCGATCAAATAAAAAACAACCAGCGGTCCGAAGCGGGCAAGGCGGCGCCGCCAGTGTCCCCTTTCCAGATATTCCTGCCACAGCTTTTCGGCGCTGATGCCGTCTCTTTCCACGGCGGTCGCGCCCTCTGGCGCATTATCCGGCAAAGGAGTCGAGCGCTTTTCGCGGCTCCCGGTTCGCCACCCGATCCTTTCCTGCACGCGCTGGCGAGCCGCGGCGATGTTCCAGTTCCCAAGAGCCACGATGCGGCGAAGCCAGGTTGTTTTGGGCACCGATGTTGTCGTTTGCGGCGCCGGCACGGCACATGGGCTCGCGGGCGTGGCACCGGGGAGGCAATGATCGCGCTTGATCTGGGCATCGCTCTCGCGCAGGGCGACGTGACTCTTCCAGGCAAAGTGCGCGCAGAGGATGGCGATGATCCCGCGAACCATTTCCGTGGGCCAAATACTGATTCCTTGAAGAATGGCGAGCGGTTCGCCGGCCAGGCGTTGCACCCGATACAGCGGCCAAATTACAACGACGCTAACAAGGAATGCCACCACGAGGGCAATTGGAGTCATGGCAAAGAGCCGGCTCACGATACTGCTCACGCGCCAGCCCGCCGTCATATCGACAGGCAGCTCAATCCATCCTGCTGTCAGACCGATCCAACCCAGGACGGCCAGGAATCCGGCGAAAGCGAGCGCGGCGAAGATGCGCCGGCCCGAATTGCCAAACCAGGTGGCGGTATCGAGTCGCGGCGGATCGAAAATCCGTGCTTTCACGCTGAGGTCCCACGGACCGTTTCGCGCGATTTCAAAAATTCGCGGCGAAAGCATCTGCTCCCGGGTTGGCCTTTTCAACGGCCCTATGATCATGAGGGTGCTGGCGAAGACTGACGTTTGGTAGCTGTCACGGAACGGCGCGATCCTGCCCTGATATGCGGACGCGAGACTTAGTCCGAAGGGCGAGACCACGATCAGGTTATGAGCGGCCGGCCATTCCTCCTTCAACCCAAGGCGCGCATCCAGATTGTTCGTGAAAAAAATGACGCCGGGTAACTCAGCGCGGAGCGCCCGCAGGATCATCAATTTGTCGTAGACGTCGCTGCCCAGAATGCCCACGGCTTTGAAGCCCTGACTGCCCTGGCGCTTCAGCTTTTGGTGCTCCGCGGCGAGCTGCGTGGCCAGACGACGCAGGTAGTCGGATTGGTCCTCGCCCTCAGTTGCTTCCCGCGGCGCGGTCCCTTGCTCCTTTTCCGCCGGGGCCTTGCTTTTTTCGCTGCCGCCCTCGGCTGGGAGACGACCATCGATTCCGCGCAAGTAGGTGAAAACATGAAACCACTCTTTTCGGTCATCGCCGCTCGAAAAATCGCTCTTCGCTTCGATCGCCTCCGTCGCCGGCTGGACGGGATGGTCGCGTTGAATTTCTGTGCGCAGGGTCAACGGCAACGATCTGCCGTAAACCGTATCCAATTCGGAGATGACCGCGACGTGTTTAAGCGCGCGCCAGTTTTTCTTCAGATCGACGTTCAAATTGTCCCGTAAATCAACCCGCCGGCGGGCGAGCTCCTCGATGATCGACCGAGCGACCTCGTCATCGGTGTTAATGGTTCGATACAAGCGCGGGCCGGACTTCAAAACAGGCTCGGCTGCGTTTTTTCCCTCCTGGCCAGGCGTCAACACCTCGGCGGCCGCGGTCGGCAACGCGGCATACAATGCAATGCCATTGAGGCCGGCATTGTTCGCAGTGCCGGGCTCGGCGTCTTCCTCGAAGAGTTTGGTCAGACTCGTCGAGGTCCCAGGTCCGATAACCGCGACACGATGCGCCGCTGTGTCCCATCTCAAGGCATTCGCGAGAACCCGCAAAGTCTGGAGCGGTTTCGCGCCGGGCAAGTCGTCGCGCACCCAAAGGATGAGAACGCGATTGGGGCCGTCCGCTTTGGAAAGTCCGGAGTTTTCGCTGGCCCTTTGGAACCATTCGTACGGAACCAGATCCGCAGAGCGTCCTTCGGGTGCGTCGTCGAGTTCCGGGAGGGCGAAGTATCCAATGCGTTCCCCATCCCGCGGCGTAAAGCCGCTCACCGCCAAACCAGAAACGACCGCCTGGCGCGTTCGCAATCGGCGCTCGTTATTCTCGGCGTAAGGACCGCCCGGGATCATCACCGGCAGGATCAACAACTGCGGCTTGTCGGTGGCCCCGCGTAACAAGGAGATATCCAAACTCACCTTCGCGAGATGCTCTTTTGACCGTTTGAGCGTCTCCGATTTTGGGGAAGCGGCGCTTTCGAAATGATCGATGGAGACCCGCAACGGGTCCTGCCAAAGGCGGGCATCGACATCCTGATCGGCCAGGGTCTGTACGGGGCGGCTTCCTTTCTGCGGACGCGAACTTACGAGGGGCGAAACGAGGAGCGAGATGCCGCCTGCTACGGCTACTAGCAATGCGGTCACGTTGGCCCAGGAGATCGAACCGCCTCCTTTGTTTTCCTGTTCCGCCATAAGCCTTACATCCGGACGCTCTCTGGCTGCTTGGCGACGGTTCGGCCGCTAATACCGCGCGTAGTCAATAGCCGACAACAATTGCGCGATGGTGAGACGGGATTCTTCCGGGCGGTCACATGATCAATGCCAAACCAAGGCTTCCTAATCAATAACTAAGGGAACCACGGCCCGGAGTTCCCCGATCGCGATCTAGGCGATCGCGATATCTCGTTCGAGAGAATCGATCAGGAGCTCAATTTCCGCCGGCGTGTTGTAAAAATGCGGGCTCACCCGCAGCCAGCTTTGTTCAGCGCGGTCGAATCGTAACGAAACGACGACGTTGTTTTTCGTTAGCGTTTCCAACAGCCGATCCGACGCGACCCGTGGATGCCGAAAGCTCAGAATGCCGCTGCGGTTTTTCTCTTCTTCGGGACTCAGGAACTCGAAACCACTCGGCGTAAGTTGATCGCGCAACGTCTGGTTCAGCCCTTGAATCCTCCGCGTGATCTCATTCGGTCCTGCCTCCAGCAGCAGTTCGACCGCCGCCCGTAACCCGGCGATCACGCTATGGGTGTACGCGCCCGGTTCGAATTTTCGGCCGCCGGTTTCAAACTTCACTTCCCGCTGGGCGATAAAATTGGGCGAGACCACATTCCAGCCGCCGATGATCGCAGGGCGCAGCAACTCCTGCCGGCTTTCCTTCATATAGAGGATCCCGGCGCCAGATGGACCAAGCATCCATTTCTGGGCTCCGGCACTGAGGAAATCGATGTTTGCCAGCGGCACTGGAAAAGCTCCCAGCGTCTGGATTCCGTCCACTGAAAACAGAACGCCTCGTCCGGCGCAAAGCGCGCCAATCGCATCCAGATCGATGCGATAACCGCTGCAATAGTTCGCGCTCGCCAGCGCCACCACGCGCGTCCGATTCGTCAGGGCGCGCTCCACGATTTCGGGAGTGATCTCTCCGATACTAGCCGCTTCCAGCAGCACCGGCCTGACACCCTGACGCTCAAGAGCGAGCCAGGGATAAACGTTGGCCGGGTAATCGTCGAGGTAGCAAACGACCTCGTCACCCGGCTTCCAATCGAGGCCGTTGGCCACTGCGTTCAGCCCGCTTGCGGTCGGCCCCGTGAAGGCAATTTCGTCTACCCCGCTTCCCAGCAACCGCGCCACCAGCGTCCGCGTTTCCGCGATCCGCTCCAGCTCGTTCTCGTACTCCCGCGGATCCACCGACGCGCGCTCGATCGATTCCTGCATTGCGTCGGCCACCCGCCGCGGCAAAGGCGCATCCGCCGCATGGGCGCAATAGATTTTGCGCGCACAGATCGGGAATTCCCGCCGGCGCAGGTTCTCGTCCGAAGCGAGCTGCTCGATCACGACGCTTTGCGGGTTCGCTCGCCTTGCTCGATCAACTTCCAAAACTCGGTCGTTTTCCCGAGCTGATCGTCTTCCGCCATCGGCAGCTTACTGCGGAAAAGAAAATCGCGGAACGTGTTCTTGTGGAGGACCCGATGCACGGTGATTCCTTCCGCGCGCTTCTCGAAATAAATCCGGTAATCCTTCGCGCGATAGCGATGAAGCTTTTTTCCTTCCCGCTCGATCACCCCGAACCGGCTGGCGTCCAGATTATCAAGGTCCTCGGGCAGGATTTGGAATTCGGCCAGCAACTCCAACTGGAGCGTCTTCGGCAGGGCCGACATTTCCGCGGCGCTTAGTTCGTTGAAGATGATCTGGAACATCGCTGCTGCTCACAAATACACGCACCGCCGAGACCTGCCAACGCCATCATATGAAGACGCGGCGGACGCGGGTGCCGACGCGCGTCACAATTTCCCACGAGATCGTCCCAGCGCGGTCTCCGAGTTCGGTCGCAGAAACCTCCTCATCTCCCTGGCGGCCCAGCAGGACTGCTTCGTCTCCAACCTGGGCGTCCTTGAGGTGGGAGACATCGATCATCATCAAATCCATTGTCACGCGTCCGAGAAGGGGACACCGCTGGCCCCGGACCAGGATGGCTGCCTCGCGATTGGAAAGATGCCTCGGATAACCGTCGGCATAACCGGCCGAAAGCGTGGCCACCCGCATCGGGCGCGGCGTGATGAAAGTGCGGCCGTAACTGATCCCGTGGCCAGCCGGCATTTCCCGAATCAAAGCGATGCGCGCCTTCCAGGTCATCACCGGCTTGAGGATCTTTTGGAATTCGGGCAACGGCGAAATTCCGTAGAGCATGACCCCGGCGCGAACGATCTCCGGCGGCGGATCATTGAACGCCAGCGTTCCAGCACTTTGCAGGACATGCGCTTTGTAGTCGCCGGGGACTTCGGCGCGAAATTGCGCGAAGACGTTGCGAAATCGCTCTAGCTGGACACGCGTGTACTCGGCGTCTTCATTCGAGACCGGCATGTGGGTGGAGATGCTGTGGACGCGCACATTGGGCAACGCCGCGACTTTGCGGAAGACCGCGAGGCTTTCGTTTTCGGGCACGCCCATCCGCCCCATTCCGGTGTCGACTTTGAAATTGATTGAAACCGGACCGAGCCGAGCGAACGCCTCGGCTTCTTCGAGCGCCGAAATCGTAGGAATGAACTTCCGCTCGACGATGATTGGTCGTTCCTCCGCTAATGCTGGACTGAGGGTGATCACCGGATGCGACAGGCCGGCGGCGCGGAGCGCGAGCGCTTCCTCGAGATTCGCTACGCCGAAGAGCTGCGCGTCGCTCGCCAGCGCTTCGGCCACACCCACGAGGCCGTGCCCGTAAGCATTCGCCTTCACCACCGCGAGCATCTCCGCCGCGCCAATCCGCTCGCGGACAACGCCTGCGTTATGGCGCAGTGCGCTCCGATCGATCTCGGCCCAGCAGCGATAGGTTTCACTCATCTTTGTCTCGGTATCGTAATGTGCGGCTCGCGAAGGTAAATTGGTTCGAGCGGCGGCTGAACAAACTCGCGATTCCTCTCCGCGGCAAGCCGCGCCAGGATTTCGGCGGACGGGTATCGGACCGGCACGCCGTCGAATTGCCGTAATTCTTCCATGGCGAAAACGGGTACCTGATCGTTCAAAGCGGCAAGAGCGCTGCGGAGTGCCGCTTCGCTTTGCAGAGCGGGCGGAACCGATACGATTCGATCGCGCACCTGCGCCAGGAAGAACGATTGCCGGCGCGCGTCCCCGACGACGGCGTAGGCCGGCGCGTCGCATTCGACAGCGCAAAGCGACGACAGTCCGACCAGCTCTGCCTTGGTGGCCAACTGCAAACCGATGGCTGTGGAAATCGCTATCCGGGTTCCCGCGTAGGAACCGGGTCCGAGGCCCACCACAATCCGGGCCGGCGGGCCAAATTGCTTCTGCGCGTCCGCCAGGTTCTGGAAAAACTCGCCGGAGTTCTTGCGGTTATTCGGCCATTGCCGCGCCCATTCGAGATCGCCGTCGCGCCACGCCACGCTGCCGCGCGCGCTGGAGAGTTCAAGTGCCAGGATCTTCACGAATGGTAATCCAGCGATTGGTCTCAGATTTCGGCTCCAAGGAAATCCAGCGCGCCCCAGGCGGAATAAGCTCCGGGAACTTGTCCGCCCACTCGACGACCGAGATGCCGTCGCCGAAGAAATATTCATCCAGGCCGAGCCGCTCCGCGGATTGGCGATCATCGATCCGGAAAAAATCGAAGTGATAAATTGGGACTCGCCCGCCGGTGTATTCGTGGATGAGCGTGAAGGTCGGGCTCGTCACGGGAAGGGGGGCGCCGATCTCTGCCACCAGGCCCTTGACGAACTGGGTCTTCCCCGCGCCGAGCGGTCCAACCAGGGCGACGACCGTCCCCGCCGGCAAGTTAGAGGCGAATCGGCGACCGGCCGTTTCCGTTTCGGCAGGACTATCGGAAATGCAGGTAGCCACTTGGGAATTTTCGATTTTCGATTTTCGATTGTCGATTGAGCCGGCCGATGCGTGTGAGAGGAATGTTTGGGAAATTCCTGGACCAGCGGGAGGACAATAAGCGGGAATCTTTGGGAGCAAGGGTGAAGAGCAATTCGTAGTCTTCTCCATCGGAAATGGCCTGGCGAATAGTGCAGCCGGGATTCAGGGGCAATGTCTTTTGGTCGATCTCGAATCCGACTTTACTGGCCCGGGCCAGACGCGGCAGATCGGCGCCGAGCCCGTCGCTCAAGTCCATCATGGCGTGAACCCGGAAGTTTTGCGTCAGCCAGCGCGATTCGGCGATCCGCGGGACGAATCGGAGGTGACGCCCACCCAATGACCCTCCCAGACGACCGGTAACAAAGATTTCGTCGTTCACTTTTCCGCCGGCCCGGCTGACCCATCTCCCTTTTTCAACAAATCCGGTGACCGCGACCGAAATAACCGCGGGCCCTTTCGTTCGGCTGGTCTCTCCGCCGATGACGGCCACGCCGAAAGCGCGAGCTGCTTTCCGAATCCCTTGATACAGCTTTTTGACCCAGGTCAGAGACGTCCTCGACGGAACGATCAGGGTAACAAGCGCAAATTGGGGCACGCCCGACATTGCCGCGAAATCACTCAACGGTCGCGCCATCGCTTTCCATCCTACCTGCTCCGGCCGCGTGTCCTTCGCAAAATGAATCCCCTCGACCAGGCAATCGGTCTTCAGAAGGTGGAGCTTGGAGGCGGTTCCTGATTTGACGACCGCGCAGTCGTCACCGGCGCCCAGAATTACTTCGCGATTACGCGGGAGCAACGGCAGGAGTTGGTCGAGCAGGCCGTCCTCCCCGACCTCTCGCAGCTTCATGATGGAAAGCGCTCGGGGAACGCAAGCGCCGTCAAAGTGACTGCATTGAACATCGCATGCATCGTCATCGGAACGAGGATGGACCCGCTCCATTCGTAGGCGACCGCGAGACAGCTTCCGAGGACCAGGAGTGGCGCAAACGAGGGCAAATGCCCGTGGACTGCAGCAAACAGGAGCGAAGTCACAACCAGAGCGATCACCCGCCCGAAATAACGCTTCGCGACGCCGTAGAGAAAAAATCGAAAAATGAATTCTTCTGCCAACGGCGCCAGGGAGATCGCGAGGATAATGATGAGGATCCGCTGCTCGATCGTGCTTGATTCACTGAACATCTCCACAATCGCCTGTCGTTGCGGTGGGCCGCGGAGGAGACGCTGGGTGAAGAAATCCGCAAGGATGACAAGCGGATAGGCGGCGAGCATAAGAATCGCGCCGGTCACCACGGTCCGAAAAAAACCGATCCTGGAAAATCCGCCTAACGAACCGAGATCAAGCCGGCGCAGACGAAGAAACCCTGCCAGCGCCAGCAAGAGGCCAACCGTGAAACTGCCGCTGGCAATGAGGTCGCGGCTTCGCATTCGCGAAACGTCATGGGCGGGGGCTGCGGCCAGCGTGACCAGGAAAAAGCTGATGATCACGAGGCCAACAATCGCTTCCGGGACGCCGAACGTCCGAAACGGAGGTGGCTCGGAATTTGGAACGCGGGCGCCGATTTGCCAAAGCAGTGAAGCGTAAATGTAGACGCCGACGACAATAAAAAACGCGCTGAATACAATGTTGAGCGCCGGAAACAAGCCGTCGACGGTCATGCGGCGACCCGCGCTCTACGGAGCGTAGAAGCTCGGCAAAAAATAAGCATGCCCGGTTTCCAGCTGCGGCATTAATTGCTTTGGCAGCGTCAGCTCGAGTTTCGAACCGTTTGTACTCCCGAAGGCCCGCAGGAAACGGCTGAAGCTGTAGGGCGGCCCATATTTAACGACCGTCGCATTAGGCGACTTGCCGAGCTCTTTCGCTTTGGCAAAGGCGTCTTCAATTTGGCCCACGCCATCGATCAACTTGTTCTCGAGCGCGTCCTTACCGGAAAGAATGCGTCCGTCCGCTATCGTGTTGCGCAGCTGGTCGGCCGGGAAATGGCGTTCCTGCGCCACGACGCCGAGAAATTTGTCGTAGGTTTTCATGACGAAATTTTGGACAAACTCCCGCTCTTCCGGAGTCATCTGGCGGCCGCCATTGAGGATGTCCTTGAACTTCCCGCTTTTGAAGGTGACCGAAGCCAGCCCAATTTTGTTAAAGAGTTGCTCGTAGTTAAGCGTTTGAATGATCACGCCGATACTGCCGGTGATGGTGGTCTCGTTCGCCATCAGGTATTTTCCACCGCACGCGACGTAGTACCCACCCGAGGCCGCCACGGAGTCCATGTAAACGACCACCGGCTTTCGCGCCCGCGCTTTAACCACCCAGTTGTAGATAATGTCGGAGGCCGTCACTTCTCCTCCCGGCGAATCGATTTCGAGCACGATCGCGCGCACATTCGAATCATCGCGCGCCTGTTGAAGAGCCAGGCGCATGTCTTCCACCATGGTGTCGCCCACATTCCCCGAAAGCGACGAACTGATCAGCCCGCGCATCGCGATAACCGCGATCTTATCGTTGCTGCCGCGAGGGCCGCGTTGGACGATGATTTCGCGAAACGATGGCGTCGGCTCTTCTTCGCGGGTATTGCCGCCGAAGCGGCGCAGAGAGGTAGCCGCCAAGACCAGGTTCAGGAATAAGCTCGCGCAAAGGGCCACGAAGAGAAAAATGCTCAAACAGCCGAGTTTTCGATTGGCCTCCATGAGAGGGGGCAAGCTGGTGGAGAACTGAAGTACACACAAGGGGAATTCAAGGGGGAGAATGGAGTATTGGGGTGCTGGAGTAATGGGAAGCAATTGCTGCCTCTCATCTGGCACCACTCCAATACTCCACCACTCCATCCGCCTCTTCCGCCTGCTGGCTCAGAAGCTGCTTTTCTAGTAGTTATGAATAATGGTGGTCACCTCCCGATTAGCGAGACCGCACGCCGCGTCGGCAAAACGAAAGCGCGCCGGGGGCGTCCGAGGAAGGCCGCCAACCGGGAAAATAATGTGAGAGAGTTGCCCGCCGTCGGGACGCTCACCCGCACCAAGAGTCTGCTCCTCGCGGCCCTCCGTGTTTGGGAGCTGAAACACCGGATAACCGATTAGTGGTGCGCTTGGGAATCGTTGCAATCTGAACCCTTAAAGAGTTACGGATTGCCCGGCGCATGACCGTTCTTCAAAGTGACCGCGAACCTGCTGAAATAATCATATGATCATCGACGAAAAAGACTCTTCGCATCCGTTGCTGGCCGAGCTCAAGAAGCGCCTGCTGAAGGGAGCAATCCTCGGAATGGCGGTGTTGGGCATGTCATCCCAGGCTGCCACGATCGAGACCATGTCCTCTCTGACCATTTCACTTCCCGTCTCGCCCCAGGTCCGGCTTCCGGACGGGACGTTATATGGAACTGCCTACGGCACTTTCAACGGCGGTTCCAGCCATGGAGCCGTCTGGAAAGTAGCTACGGACGGCACCGTTGGCGTTGTTTACGATTTTCACGCCCTTACCCAGGAGGAGGCTAATCCGACGGTGCTTATCGGAGGCGCCGACGGAAACCTCTACGGCGCGACCGCACCCAAGGCAGTCGGCGATCTGAATGGAATGATTTACAAGCTCACGCCTGCAGGCGTCTTCACTCCCTTGTACCTGTTTCAGGATGGAAAAGGCACGCACGCCACCAGCCTCATCCAGGCAGCGGACGGCAACTTTTATGGGACTGCGGCGGGCGATTCGAGCGGCGGCTTTTTCAATCACCCACCAACCATGCATAACCCCGGGATATTCTTCAGGCTGACCCCGGCCGGCGTGTTCACCACCCTTTACACCTTTACCGGCGGAGCGGACGGAAGTTTCCCCAATGCCGTGGTCCAGGGAGCGGACGGCAATTTCTATGGCAGCGCCCAATATGGCCCCGAATCCCCGGCAAATATTTTCAACGGCTACGGCAGCGTTTTCAAGATCACGCCTTCCGGGACATTAACGACGCTTTATTCGTTTACGGGCGGCGCCAATAACGGCAACCCCTGGGGCGTTATCCAGGGCCAGGACGGCAACCTTTACGGAATGACAAGCGCTGGAACCCCAAACTCGGTTTTCAAGATCACTCCGGCCGGTCAGCGAAGCACGATGTACGTTCTCGATGGCACGAATGGCACCGACACCGTCGGACTTGTCGCCAGCACCGACGGCAGCGTTTATGGAACGACAAAGGACGGCGGAATTCCCCAGGCTGGAAACATCTTTAGAATCACTCCCACCGGGCAGGTGAACGTTTACGCTTTCGACGGGGACGCCACCGGCACCCATCCCAGCCGTCCTTTTGAGGGCGCGGAGCATAGTCTCTACGGGGCGACGGAATCCGGCGGCCGCTATTTTCATGGCACTGTCTTTCGCTTGAACCAAGCCCCTCCCCGGGACGTGCTCAACATCTCGACCCGCCTTCAAGTTCTCACGGACGACAACGTGTTGATCGGCGGATTTATCATCAATGGCACCGACCCAAAGAAAGTCATCATTCGCGGAATCGGGCCATCGCTCAGCGGGGTCGGAGCCACTCTTCAGGATCCGGTTCTGGAACTGCATCAGGGGAATCTGACCGTCGCGACCAACGATAACTGGAAACAAAATCAGGCGGCGGTGGAAGCGACAGGGCTTCAGCCGTCGAACGATTCGGAATCCGCGATCGTTACTACCCTCGCGCCCGGGGCATACACCGCCATTCTTTCGGGCAGAAACAACGGCACTGGCGTCGGCGTGGTGGAAGTCTACGACCTCGATCAAGCCGTTAATTCCAAACTCGCCAATATCAGCACGCGCGGATTTGTCGACACGGGCAACAACGTCATGATCGGTGGATTGATTGTGAGTGGCGGCGGCGGCGGCGGAAGCGCGAGAGTCATTGTGCGCGCCATCGGTCCCACGTTGAGCACGGTCGGTATCGCGAATGCCTTGCAGGATCCGAACCTGGAACTGCACGACGCCTTCGGTGCCACGATTGCCTCCAACGACAACTGGAAGATTCGCTTGACCGGTGGCAGCCAGCAGGGAGAAATCGAGGCGACCGGCATCCCGCCCGTGAACGATTTCGAATCGGCCCTCGTCCAAACCCTGGCGCCCGGCAGCTACACCGTGATTGTGCGGGGATCGAACAACACGACCGGCGTCGCCGTCGTCGAAGCTTACACGCTTCAATAGGCGCAAACCGCCTCCGCGCTCTTACATCCCGATTGGCCGCGGGCCAATAAGACTGGATTTCTGCGCTGGCGCGGGGGAATAATTCTCTTCCTGCGCTCATAGCTCAGCCGGATAGAGCATCGGATTTCTAATCCGACGGTCGGAGGTTCGAGTCCTCCTGGGCGCGTGTCCCCATTCCCGGGTGAATAGTGATCGGTGACTCGTGAATGGTCAGCACAACCAATCACTGATCACCATTCACCATTCACTTCTTCGCGAAGCGCCGCTCGTGATCGAGCAGCCATTTCTTCCGCCAGAGGCCGCCGCCGTAACCGCAAAGCGTGCCGTCCGCACGGATGACGCGGTGGCAGGGAATGATGAGGCAAAGCATGTTGTCGCCGTTGGCCCGGCCGACGGCGCGGCGCATCTCGGCGTCGCCCAGTTTGGTCGCCATCCAGGAATAGGAACGCGTTTCGCCGATCGGAATTGTCTGGAGCAGTTTCCAGGTGCGCATCTGAAAGGGCGAACCGACTGGGGCCAGCGGAACGTCGAACTCGAGGTTCTTTCCGGAAAAATAATCCGACAGCTGGGCGCGCACCGCGGCGAGGTGCGGATGTTCGCCCGGAACGATATTCGTCTGAAGCCGATTCCGCAGGATCGTCATCTCACGTTCCATCGCGCGTCGATCGACGAACTCGAGCAGCCGCAATCCCTCGTCGTCCGCGATCGCGAGCATGGCTCCAAGTGGCGTCTCGATTCGCTGGGCGAACAAGCCGCCCTGCTTCTTTGCCGCGGACGTGGGGACATCGCCAAATATGCGGGCGAACGCATCTCGAAATCCGCTGGCCGAGCCGAAGCCGGTTTCGCTTTGAACTTCGTCCACGCGGCCGCCTTTTCGAACTTCGCGCAGTGCCAGCCCCATCCGCCGGGCCCGGTGATACGCCTGGAATGTCATTCCGTAATGGCGTTTGAATTGTCGGCGTGCTGTGGAGGGATCGATCGAAAGCGCGGCCAGTTCCTTGTCAGTCAGGCGACCACCGGGCGAGCGTTCAACTTCGGCCCGCAATCGCTCGATCAATTCCGGCGCTCGCTTTTCCGGGTCCATCGGATGGCAACGCAGACAAGGCCGGTAACCGCCGTGCAACGCCTCGCTCGGCGTCGAGAAGAAATCGACATTCTCGCGGGCCGGCTTTTTCGCCGAACAGGTGGGACGGCAAAAAATGCCGGTAGTGCGAACCCCGACAAAGAAAATCCCTTCGAAGCTTGAGTCACGATTGACGAGCGCGCGATACATCGTGTCGGCGGGCGGAAGCAGTTCGGGCATCTTCATTGGAGTCGGTTGCTCGATTATCAGTGACGGCCGTTCGATGGCAAAGCTCGATGTTTTCATGACGAACGGTAAGCCCTCGAGTAGCCGCCGCGCATCGACGGAATTCAGGCAGTCAATTCCAGGGAAGCTTCAAGGAGCGGCGGTTTGAAACCGCCGAAGTATTCAGGGGGCGGTTTCAAACCGCCCTTCCTTGAAGTCGCCCGGCTCATTCACGCTGCGATAGAGATCCGTGCGCCCGTCCGGCAAGCGGCAAAGCCTCACCTTCCCCGTCTCCACCAGCGTTCTCACGGTCAACTGCAGCGAAAAATCTGATCCCGCGAGGGCGGCTTGCAAATCTTCCGCAGCCTCCGCGGGATAAACCGCGGCCAGTGGTTCGGCGCGATCTCCGATAGCGGGGACGACACCGCGACCTTCGGTGGCCAGCTCCAGCAAGCCGCCCAACTCGCCTGGGGTCATAAACGGCATATCGACGGCGAGCACGACCAAGTGTGTCGTCTCAATCGTAGCGAGCGCTTTGGCCAATCCGCTCAGCGGACCCCGCGATGGCGGATCGTCCAATAACAACTCGACGTCGTGAGGAAGCCAGCTCGGCGCGGTTCGCGCGGAGACCATTATTTTTTCCGGACCCAAGGCGCGCAAGAGCTGCGTTTGTCGTTCCCAGAACGGTCGGCCTTCGAATTCCATCGTCGCCTTATCCCGCCCCATCCGCCGCGATTCGCCTCCGGCCAGCAGAAGCGCGGAAAAGGTCATTCTCTTCCTCCCGTCATTTTCGTGCGATGATCTTGCATGAAGGGAATCGGCGCCGGAAGCATCATCCGCCGAAAAAAAGATGGCGGCCACGAATGCGTGACCGATGAAGTCGCAATCGAAGAGCCCTTGGAAATTCGAATCCAGGGCCGCGCCGTCGCCACCACCATGCGGACGCCCGGGAATGACGAAGAACTGGCCGCCGGCTTTCTCTTCTCCGAAGCCATCATCCGAACCCGGGCAGACCTGAAGAAAGTCTCGGCCGTGAGTGACAATATCATCGACGTCGAGCTGGCCCCGGATGTGAAATTCTCGCCGGCCCCGGCCGAGCGCTTCGGCACGATCACCAGCAGTTGCGGCCTTTGCGGCAAAGCCGGCATCGAGTTTATCCGGCAACGATTTCCGCTTATCGATTTCGCCACCGACCCAACGCGAATCACGGAGACGCTTTTACTGGAGCTGCCCGACCGCCTCCGGAGCGGACAGGGAAATTTCGCGCGGACCGGCGGGATTCACGCGGCGGGGATCTTTGATACCAGCGGAGAACTGATCGTGGTGCGCGAGGACATTGGGCGCCATAACGCCGTCGACAAGGCGATCGGTCGCGCTTTTCTCGACGGTCTTCTTCCATTGAACCGGCATGTTCTTGGCGTGAGCGGGCGATCTTCGTTCGAGATCGTCCAGAAAGCGCTGGCTGCGGGCGTCCCGATCGTGGCTGCCGTTTCTGCGCCGTCGTCGCTCGCGATCAATTTCGCCCGCGAATGCGGCCAGACGCTGATCGGATTCTTGCGTCCGCCGACGTTCAACGTCTATTCCCACATCGAGCGCGTGGCGTTGTAGCGACGGCGCTCTGTCGCCGTAAAGACGCTATGATTTCACTC
Source organism: Chthoniobacterales bacterium (assembly GCA_035274845.1). NCBI lineage: Bacteria > Pseudomonadati > Verrucomicrobiota > Spartobacteria > Chthoniobacterales > Chthoniobacterales bacterium. The sequence goes on along the minus strand of DATENU010000006.1, from coordinate 49,955 downwards.
GGCGCGTGTTTACGCCGACTGAGCGGCGTCGCTACAGCGTGCAATCGAAATGATGACGAACTTGCTCACCGGCGTGTTCGATCGCTCTGCCACGCTATTGATCGAAACGAGCGCGTTACCCTCCGGAAAATAGGTGGCCGTACAGCCGCGCGGAATATTGTAAGGGACGACCTGAAATCCCCGCGCCGTCCGCTTTTCGCCCTCGTGATGACTTGTCAGGTCGACGAGTTGACCGCGTTGCAAGCCAGCGGCCGCAACGTCCTCCCCGTTCATGAAAACGACGCGCCGCCCGTTGAACACGCCCCGATAACGATCATCGAGCCCATACAGATGCGTGTTGAACTGATCGTGGGAACGAATCGTCATCATGATGTAGCGACCCGGCTCCAGCTCATTCCGCGGAACCGGGTGCACCATAAACTTCGCTTTGCCGATATCCGTATTGAATTTCCGCTCGTCCCGCGCCGCGTTCGGCAAATAGAAAATGTCCTTCGCGATCCGCTCGTTGAAGCGCTCAAAGCCGGGGATCACGTGTTCAATGTGATCGCGAATCCGGCTGTAGTCCGCGACCAGGTCTTCCCAATCCACCCGCGTGCGATCTCCTAACGTGGCCCGTGCCAGTCCGGCAACGATCGCCGGTTCACTTCGCAAATGTTCGCTCGCCGGCTCTAGGACGCCACGCGAGGGATTGATGATTCCCATCGAATCTTCGACGGTGACGAACTGTTCGCCGCTCGCCTGCCGGTCGATCTCGCTCCGCCCGAGGCAGGGAAGAATCAGCGCGATTTCGCCGGTGATCAGGTGCGACCGGTTGAGCTTGATCGAAACATGCGCCGTTAGCCGGCAGCGTTGGAGCGCTTTCGCGGTGAATTCCGTGTCAGGCGTGGCGGCCAGAAAATTGCCCCCCATTCCGATGAAGGCGCGGATCCGTCCGTCGTGCATCTGCTTGATCGTCTCGACGGTGTCGGTGCCGTGCGCTCGTGGCGGCGCGAAGCCAAATTCAGCGCCGAGTTTATCGAGAAACTTGTCGTTCATCCGCTCCCAAATCCCCACGGTGCGATCGCCCTGGACATTGGAATGTCCGCGCACCGGACAAGGGCCACAGCCCTGGCGTCCGATGTTCCCGCGCAGCAGCAAAAAGTTGACGATCTCCTGGATGGTCGCGACCGCGTTCCGGTGCTGGGTCAATCCCATTGCCCAGCAACAAATAATGCGTTTCGATTGCATCGCGATCTCCGCCGCGGCCCGGATTTGATCGCGCGTCAGTCCGCTGCTCACGAGGATATCGTCCCAATTCGTTGCCCGCAGATCGGCGACAAAAGCATCGAACCCGGCCGTGTAATCGCGGATGAACACGAGATCGAAGACTGAGCCGGGCTGCTTCTCTTCTTCCGCCAGCATTTCCTTCATCATCCCCTTGAGCACCGCGACGTCGCCGTTGATCCGCAACGGCAACCAGAGATCGCTCAGCTTCGCGCCCTTGCCGAAGAAGACGCCGGCAGCTCTCAGCGGGCTTTTCAAATCCTGCGGGTTCTTGAATCGCAAATTGCCGACTTCCGGCAGCGGATTGATCGAGACGATCTTCGCGCCATTCTCTTTTGCCCGTTTCAGGCTGGAGAGCATGCGCGGATGATTGGTTCCCGGATTCTGCCCGATGATGAAAATCGCGTCGGCCTGCTCGAAGTCCTCCAGCTTCACGCATCCCTTGCCGATGCCGAGAGTCTCGTTCATCGCCGCGCCGCTGGATTCGTGACACATGTTCGAGCAATCAGGCAGATTGTTCGTGCCGAATTGCCGGACGAACAGCTGATACAAAAACGCCGCTTCGTTGCTGGTCCGTCCGCTGGTGTAAAACGCAGCGGCGTCCGGCGTCGGCAGCGCGTTCAGCTCGGTGGCGATGAGTTCGAAGGCATCATCCCAGGAAATCGGCTCGTAATGCGTGGCGCCGGCACGTTTCACCATTGGCTCGGTCAGGCGCCCCTGCTGCCCGAGCCAGAGATCGGTCTGGGCCCGGAGATCGTCGAGTGAATGCTGGCGAAAGAACTCGCGCGTGAGCCGCTTCGTCGTTGCTTCGTCGGCAATCGCTTTCGCGCCGTTCTCGCAAAACTCCGCGACCTGACGATGATCGTCCGGGCTCGGCCAGGCGCAGCTCTGGCAATCGAACCCGTCTTTCTTGTTAACGTTCAGGAGGGTTTTGAATCCGCGGGCGACACCCATTTCGCGCAAAGAGAAACGGGCGGTTTCATACATCGCCGGCAAGCCGGCAGCGGTTTGGGACGGTTCGCCGATTTCCGCGCGGCGATCTGACGGAGGTTGCGCGCCGGGCGTCGGATTCTGTTGGTCCCGATCCGGGGCGGGAACTGGCGGGCTCGGAGGTGCGCCGTCGCCAGGCGTGTCTGGTTTCTGTGCGGTCGTCTTGTCTTCGCCCACGCTGGATTATCTCATCAGCGTCGCATCAGAGAAAGCTTCAAGGAGCGGCGGTTTAAAACCGCCGTTTTCGCGGGTCGGCGGTTTCAAACCGCCGCTCCTTGAAGTCGAAAGACGTTCGACGCTTACCAGCGATGGAATGCCGGATGACCTTCCTTGACCGCGACAAATGTCCCTCGACAGGTCGCGCACACTTTCCCTCCGCCAGTCAGGGTTCCTTCGACAGTCGCTTTGCTCCCTTCCGATTCGACAATCTTCGCGGAAAGAAAAACCGGTCCGTCAGTCGGCGTCGGCCGCAAGAGCTTGATCGCGTAATCCGCGGTAACCGTGCAGGGCGGCCGATCTTCGCCGCTCGCTTTCATCAAATGCCAGGCCGCGGTCCAGTTGCAGTGGCAATCGAGCAATGCCCCGATAATGCCGCCGTTCAACACGCCCGGAAACGCCTCGTATTTCGTCTCCGGTTTCCATTCCGCGACCACTTCATCCCCGCGCACAAAACTGCGAATGTGGAGCCCATCCGGATTCGCCGGCCCGCAACCGAAGCAGGCGTTCTCCGGCGCGTAAAACTCCTGGAGCGATTGCGCTTCGCCGCTTCCCACGATTACTTCGCTCCGTTTCCCGCCGACCCCGGATACGGACGCAATTCCGGACCGGTGTAGAGCGATCGCGGCCGAATCAACCGATTGTGATCGTGCTGTTCGATAACGTGGGCGCACCAACCCGCCACCCGCGAGACGGCGAAGATCGGCGTGTTCAACTCCGGCGGGAATTTCAGCATCGTGAAGACGGGCGCGGCGTAGAGATCGACGTTGGCGCACAGTTGCTTCTCGCGCTCCATCGTGGCCTCGAGATTTTCGCAGATTGGCACCCAATGTTCCTTGCCCAGGCGCTTGCCGAGATCGCGCGCAATTTCCCTCATGATCGGCACGCGCGAATCACCCTTCTTATAAACCCGATGGCCGAAGCCCATGATCTTGGCTTTCTTCGCAAGCTGTTCCTTCAGCCAGCCCTCGGCGCGATCAGCCGTCCCGATGTCGTCGAGCATCTTCATCGACTCTTCATTGGCCCCGCCGTGTAACGGCCCCTTCAACGTTCCGCACGCCGAGGTCACCGCCGCGTACATATCCGCGAGTGTGGATGCGGTCACCCGCGCCGCGAAGGTGGAGGCGTTGAACTCATGGTCCGCGTAAAGAATATAAATCGTGTCCAGCATCCGGATCTGCCAATCCTGCGGCACACCTCCCGTTAGCTTGTAAAAGAAATTCCCGGCGTGCGTGAGATCCGGTTTGTCTTCAATCGGCTGCTGTCCCTGCGAAATCCGCCATCCATCGGTCACGAGCGTGGAGACCCGCGCGAGCAGGCGCATCGCCTTGCGGACATTGGCCGCATGCGAATGGTCGTTCAGGTCGGGATCGAAGGGCGCCAGCATGGAAACGCCGGTGCGCAGCATATCCATCGGATGCGTGTTCTTGGGCATGAGCCGGAGCATTTGCAAAACCGGCTCGGGCAATTCTCGCTCCGCGGCGAGCGCTTTCGAAAACGTCGCCAGCTGCTCCGCCGATGGCAACTGGCCGTTCAGGAGCAAATAGGCGACTTCCTCGAAATTCGCCTTTTGCGCCATCTCGTGGATGTCGTAGCCCCGGTACATGAGGCCGGCGTTCGGATCGACCCAGCAGATTTCGGTTTCCCCCGCCACGACGCCGGCGAGGCCTGGGCTGTAAGGAGGTTTCGTCTCAGTGCTCATAGGTGTTTCGTTTTACTTTCCCGGGTCGTAATCCAGCAGATCGTAGAGGTCCTGGCGCGTTTGCATACGCTCGACCCAGCCTTGCTGAGTCCCGGTCGTTTTTAGATCGCGCAACATTTCCTTTACGGCAAACATCGAAACGCGAAAAGCGGTCTGCGGATAAATCACCATCCGATACCCCATCTCCGCGAGCTGACCTAACGAAAGGAGCGGGCTCTTGCCGAATTCCGTCATATTAGCGAGGAGCGGGGCTTTCACTTCTTTGGCGAAATCGCGGAACTCCTGTTCGTTTTGGAGCGCCTCGGGGAAAATCGCGTCGGCGCCCGCCGCCAGGTAACTCTGGGCGCGCTCGACCGCTTTCGCAAAACTCTCGACTGCCCGCGCGTCGGTTCGGGCGATGAGGAGAAAATCCTTATCGCGTTTCGCTGCTGCCGCCGCCGCGATCTTCGCGTTCATATCTTCAATCGCGACGAGGGATTTGCCAGCCAGATGGCCGCACCGCTTTGGAAATTCCTGGTCTTCGATATGGCACCCCGCGAGTCCCGCCCGCTCAAATTCCTCGATGGTCCGGGCCGCGTTCTCCGCTCCGCCAAATCCCGTGTCCGCATCGACGATTGCTGGAATTTTGACGGCGCGCGCTACGTAGCCCGCCAGTTGAGCCACTTCCGTCAGGGTCAGTAACCCAACGTCCGGCACACCGGCCGTCGCGTTGCATAAGCCAGCGCCGCTGATGTAGACGGCCTCAAATCCAGCCCGCTCCACCATCCGTCCCAGCGACGCGTTGAAGACCCCCGGCATCGCGACGCAGCCGTTCGCGATCAGTTGGCGGAGATGTGCCGCGGCGCTCATGTTTTGGGCATCTCGAGCGACTTCATCAACGCGCTCACATCGCTCGCCTCATCAAAGCTCCAGCAATGTTTGAGCACGCGATCCGCGGCGTCCTTGCCGATCTTCGGCGCGGCGAGGTTCGTAAACTTCCCTTCCAGCTCCGCATCCTTGAGCCGGTTCTTTGCGTTGCCCAGTGGATAATCGACCCTCTTGGTGAGGGTCCGTCCATCCGCGAGGTTCACGTGAACAATGTTGGCAACCGCCTCGGCATAAAGCGCGCTCAGCTCGTCGTTCCGTTCCACTTTCACTCCCTGCAGGAAAGACACGATCTTCGTCTCGGTGAAACGTTCGGGCGCGAATTGCTTGTCCGTCACCTCCCCATCGATCAACGCCACCGCGGTAATGTAGGGCAGACTGTGGTCCGCGGTTTCGCGGCTTTGCGGGCGCCATTTCTCCGGCTCGCTCCCGATGATGTCCACCGAGGCGTCATGGCTCTCAATCACCATGGTTTTCACCTGCGACAAATCTTCGATCTGATTCCGCAGGAAAAGCGCCGCTTCGATCGCACTCTGGCTGTGATATTCCGCCGGCCAATATTTGATGCTCGTCTTCAAAATCATCGACGCCGGTCCTTCGCCCGGCATCGCTTCCTTCGTCTTGTCGAAATTCTCTTTCACGTTGCCCAGCGAAACGCCGAGCTCCTTCTCGAATCCCATCGCTCCTTCGAAAATCGGGGCCGGACCGGTCATCCCGGCGCGAGCCAGCAGCGCCGCATAAACGCCGAGCCTCGATGCATTCGCGAACGCCACGCCTTTCCAATGCGACAACTCCCCTACCCGCGCCTGGCGGAACGCCGCGCAATGCACACCCGCGATATTGATCGCGTGCCGGGTCCGCTCCGGATCCAGCTTCATCAATTTCGCGCAGGCCAGCGCGGTCGAGAAGGACCCGTAGGTCGGATGGTCCCAGCCCCGCGCCCGAATGCTGGCGGCGTCGCACAAGCGGCATTGCACTTCGTAGGCAATTGCCGTCGCGGTGATGATTTCCTTGCCCGTTGCTCCAACACTTTCGGCCACTGCGAGAACGGCGGCGAAATTGTCGCTCGGGTGCGCCGGCTCCTTTGAAAGATAGGTATCGTTGTAATCGAAATACCGAATCTGGCAGCCGTTCGCGAACGCCGCCCAATCCGGTGGCGCCTTTTGCGACGTTCCGAACACCGTCGCTCCATTCTTTGCCGAGAAATCCGAAACGACGGTCCGCGCGATCGTGCAAGGCTCTTCGTGCCACGCCCCCAGCGCACAGCCGAGGGAATCGATCAGGCGTCGCTTTACCTCGTGGACCACGTTCTGGGAAAGGTCCTCATAATTCAGGGAACAGGCGAAAGCGGCGAGTTGATGCGCAAGAGTCGGGTTGGTCATAGAAAAGCGAAGCTGCAATGTGGCTATGAAATGCGGCACGGCAAGGGCAGCGCCAATGTGGGAGGGGCCTTGGTGCCGCGACCCGTCTGTTCTGTTTTCTGATTGAAGGCAGTCGGGACGCAAAGGCCCCTCCCACATTATTACTCCGTGCGGAGCGCAGCCATCGGGCTGATCCGCGTGGAACGGCGCGCGGGCAACCAGGTGGCCAGCAGGGCTGCGCCGGCGAGAACCATCGGCGCGAGGGTAAACGCCAATGGATCGAGCGCGCCAACGTCATAAAGCATTCCGCTGATGAGCTTGCCCGTCCCCGCCGCCAGCAGCAGACCGAGCAACACTCCGCTTACCAGCATCACCGCGCCCTCGCGCATGAACATTCCGAGAACCGCGCTGCGTTGCGCACCGAGCGCCATCCGAATGCCGATTTCCCGGGTTCGCCGCGCGACCGAGTAAGCTTTGACGCCATATACACCGACGGTCGCAAGGGCCAGAGCCACGCCGCCGAAAATGCTGAACAGGCCGGCGCCGGTGCGCACGATCCAGAGCTCGATACTTCCGTCCAGATGTTGGGCGAATGTTTTCAAACCGAGGATCGGCAGGGCCGGATCAACTTCCCGCACGGTCCGACGAATCAGGTCCGTAGTGGCCGAAGCATCTCGGCCGGCGTTCGGATCGAACTTCAGATGGAAGAAAACGTTGCTATGGAAGCCGCCGGCGAAAGGCAGGTAAAGCGCGCCGGCCGGCTCCTTTTCGAACAGGCCATTGCGCGCGTACGGCACGATCCCAACGATCTCGAGTTGCGTTTTGGATTCGTCAGTCGCTTTCACATCGGGCAAGTCCCGGCCCGCAAATTGGATCCGCTGGCCGAGGGCGTCGCCATCCGGCCACAGTTTTTTGGCCAGGACTTCATCGATAATGGCGACCGTCGGCGAGGTCTGATGCATCGCCTCCGCCGCTATGAAGAAGCGGCCGCGCAGCAGGGGCAGGCCGACCGCCTTGAAATAATCTACGCCGACACTGTTTGAGTTCGCATTGAACGCGAGACCGTCGGCGACGGTCGCCGGCTTCGCGTCCGGGGCGGGGTTGGCTCCGGCGCGCTGCACCTGTTTATCCAATTCAACCATGCCAAACGGCACCGTGGTTGAGATACTGGCGTACGTGACCCCCGGCAGGGCCGAGAGACGTTCCTCCAGGTTGCGATACACATTCAGCGAACGGGTCTCGTCGTAGGTCGCAAGACTCGCGTCTGTTTCGAGAAGAAAATTCGACGCGGTCTTCAGGCCGGTATCGACGGAACCCGCTTTGGCCGCGCCGCGAATGAAGAGTGCTGCCGCCGTAAGGAGCGCGAGTGAAAACGCGATCTGGATCACGACCAGCGGATTGCGCGGTAAGAATTTCCAGCGCCGGACCGTGACGTCTTCGCCAGCCTGCTCTTTCAAATCGCCGATCACCGCGGACTTCGACAATTTCAGCGCCGGGCCAAGCGCAAAGGCGAGCGTTCCCACCAGGCAAAATGCAAACGTCGCCGCGAGGATCGACGCGCTGAGACCAGTCGACCAGACCATATCGATCGGCAAAGCCTTGCCCAACGAGGCCACCAGCAAATCGGACGACCAAAGCCCCAGCATCATCCCGAGGATTCCGCCCGTCAGCGCCAGGACGAGACCTTCGATGAGCAACTGGCGCACGATGCGACCGCGACTGGCGCCGAGCGCGAGCCGGATCGCGATTTCCTTTCGTCGCGCGGTCCCGCGAGCGAGCAGCATGTTGGCGAGATTCAGGCAAGCGACCAGCAGCACCACGCCGGACATTCCAAAGAGCAGCGGCGCCAGGCGTTTGATGTTGTTGTTCCCGGTGGGGCTCATGCTCATACTGAAACGCGACAACGTTTCCATCATGAACGTCTGGTCCTTTTGTTCGACCGGGTAGGCCTGCTCGAGATTCGACGCCAGCGCCTTCAGCGCCGGAGTCGCCGCGGTCGCGGTCATCCCGGGCTTCAACCGGCCGACGATCATGAACTGCCGGCCGGCGCGATTCTCCAGCTTGTCCTTGTTCCCTGTCTCGAAATCATTCGCGACCTGGCTGTAAACCCCGAGGGGCAGAAAGATTTCGGGCGCGAAAATCTGGGTCGTGCCGGTGAATCCCTGCGGGAGAATTCCGATCACCGTGAACGGCCGGCTGTCGATCGTGATGGTCGAGCCGAGCAGGCCGGGATAGAGCCCTTCCTTCTTCCAGTAGTTGTAACTCACGATCGCGACCTGCGCATTGCGGTCGGGCGTTTCCTCTTCCGCCGTGAACGCGCGTCCCTGGGCCGGCATCACTCCCATGACCGAGAAATAATTCGAGCTCACCACGTCGGTGAACGCGCGCCGCGTGCTCCCCTTCTCGCCCACGCCGACCATGGCCAGGTTGTGCGCCATCACCCCGGAGAAAACCGTGGTCTGCTCGCGGATATCCAGGTAGGTCGGATACGAAAATCCGCGAAAGATCTTCGGGTTCTTTTTGTCCTGCGAAAAGACCTGCACCACTTCGGCCGGATTCGGGTAGTGGGGCGGCTGGAACAACATCGCGTTGACCAGGCTGAAGATGCCCGTGTTCGCTCCGATCCCGAGCGCGAGCACAATAACTGCCGCCGCCGTGAACGCCCGTGCCTTAATGAGCTGTCGAAACGCAAATCTGAAGTCCTGAACCATATCGAATAGGATGCGGCGAGAGAGCGATTCGGATTCAAAGCCGAACCCAATTTTCGGGCGAACATTCTCTTGTTGTCGTAACGGCGCTCTATCGCCGTATGAAAACGGAAAATTCGAGACTACGCTCTTAACGCACAGAGCGCCGTTGCTACACCCTGAGAAAAACCCGCATCCGCTCCAGCTCAGCGTCGAGCTCGTGTTTGAATGCCGGGTCTCGCGGCGGCCGTCCAGAAACATAGCCGAGTTCGGCCGTCAGCTTTCCATCCTTGATCGCGAGATTCCCCCACCCAATCACTCGATCGCGCCAGAGGAGCGGGAGCGCATAGTAACCGAGCTTCCGTTTCGCGACCGGCGTGTAAGCCTCGAAACGATACGTCCAGCCCCAGAAAAGCTCGAACCGCGTTCGATCGTGCACCACCGGATCGAACGGCGCCAGGAGCAGCACTTCATCCTCCCTGCCGCGCCGAAGCCCTGCCGAGGGCCGGTCATCGGCGGGCCAATACCAATCAATTCCCTCGACTCGCGCCTGCGCCAGGCGTTCCCGAGCCCGCCGCAATGCGGCGGTAATTTCCTTCTCCCACTGCGGCGCCGCGTAGCGCAACCGGCGCACGTAATACGAAAGGCTCGCTGCCGGCAACGGCGCATAAATATTCACCACCACGTCCACCAGCGAATCGATCCGCGCCTGGCGTTCCGCTTTGTCCAGGACCACCGGTTCATGCCGATGGCTGTGATAAAGCCGAATCCCTTTTTCGCGCCGCGCCACCCGGAGTTTTCCCCAATAGTGGAGCGCATCGAGCATGTGGGTGGTCGCGTGCGAGGAGCCACCCCAGTAATTCCGCACCGTGCCGTGCGAAAAATATTGCTCCACCTCCCGCGGATGCACCGTGCCGCGCGCCTCCACGAAATCCAGCAGTGACGTTTCCTTTTTCGGTCGCGCCGCGGACGCCGTTCGCGGATGCATCAGTGTCTGCAGCGCTCTGGTGACGAACCCATAGTTAACGAATACATCCTCCTCGACCTCGAGCGCCGCGTACCGCTTCTCCAAATCGCCCACCCGATAACCTTTGACCCGCGGCCGCAAAATCAGATCCTGCGCCCTCGCCGGGGCTCGAATCGGATCGGCCTGCACGAACCCCATTTTGGCCAGCGCCTGCCGAAGCGTCGTCGGCCCGAAGAGAGATCGCGCCACCGCAAACCTCCTCAAATCATCCAGTGTCAGAGAGGACGGTGCCATATGTCAGCCTCCGCCTCGTCGCGGACGATCACCCGCAGACTCACAAACTCGCCAGAATGCGCTCTCGCGCGATGTGCCAGGGGGTGCCGTCTTCCGGCTGGGCGGCGAGCGCATCCAATCGCCGGTCGAGCTCTGCAATTTGTTCTGCGGAGAGATCGATCGCTGGCGACTCATCGGCTATGCTGTCCCAGAGTTCCTTTACCAGTTGAATGCGTTCGGGGATGGGCAGCTGCCGGAGTTCCTCTATTGACGCCTTCATGGCGGCGAAGTTTACAGCCTCCGCCTGCCCCATCAAGATTTTCTACCGACGGCTGAGCTGGTAGCTCTCAGCCCGCTCATTACCTCCTGGTCTCCTGCCTTGTAGATTGAACATCGTAGGGCGAACCGCTTGACATAGCCGGGCGCGGCGAGCACAAGGAGCACCGGATGCAAGCTCTCAAACGCCGTTTCGCCGGGGCCCCGGAGGGAACCGCCGCGCTCTTCTTCATTCAAATCTTCTCGACGCTCGGCTTCGCCGTCCTCTACTCGACGCTGGTCCTCTATGCCACGAAGCATCTCCAGCTCTCCGTGAAATCGGCCACCATGTTGATGGGCGTGTTCGGCGCCTTTAACTACGGCCTCCACCTTTTCGGCGGCTATCTTGGCGGCCGCTTCCTCTCGAACCGCAATCTGTTCGTCTGGGGCATGGCGCTGCAGGTCGCCGGCTGCGCCTGCATCTCGCGGGGCACCCTCCCGCTCTTCTACATCGGCCTCGCCCTTTTCCTTACCGGCAGCGGCCTCAACGTCACCTGCATCAACATGATGCTGACCCAGCGCTTCACCCCGGAGGACCCGCGCCGCGAAGGGGCCTTTCTCTGGAATTATGCCGGTATGAACGTCGGCTTCTTCGTCGGGTTCACCGTAGCCGGCTACTTCCAGGCCACCGAAAGTTACTCGAGCCTCTTCATCTTCGCCACGCTCGGCAACTTCGCCGCCATCATCCTCGCCGTGCTCATGTGGAAAACGCTCGCCGATCGCAACACCCCTCTGCTCGAAACCACGCCAAAGCAGTTCCAACTGCGTCTGCTCGCCGGTCTCGCCATTGTCTTCGGCATCGTCCCCGTCGTGTGGTTCATGCTCCAGCGACCGGGCAGCACCGGGATAATCCTCAAGTCGATCTGCGGCTTGGTCGCGCTCACCCTGATCTACCTCACGCTCCGCCACCCGGATCGCCGCGAGCGGCGCAACATGACGGCCTACCTGATTCTGACCGTCGGCTCGCTGATGTTCTGGTCGCTCTACCAGATGGCGCCGAGCGGCCTGATGCTGTTCGCGGTCAACAACGTCGATCTGATGGTGGGTCCCGTGCAGATTCAGCCGCAGTGGATTCAGAACATCAACACCGTCTGCATCGTGCTCGGCGGGCCGTTGCTGGCGTCGCTCTTTACCCGGATGCGCGCGCGCGGGTTGAAAATCGACGTCCCGAACCAGTTCGCGGCCTCGTTGCTCTTGATGGCGCTCGCCTTTCTCATTCTCCCGCTCGGCATCAAGCTGGCCGGCGTCGACGGCAAGAGCGCATTCGGCTGGCTGTTCTGGAGCTACGTCCTCCAGAGCATTGGTGAGCTGCTCATCATGCCGATAGGCTACGCCATGATCGGCAAGCTCGCACCGAAACAATACCAGGGGATCATGATGGGCAGCTGGATGTTGGTGACCGGCCTCGCCTCACTTTTCGCTGGCGATTTTTCGGGCATGATCCCCGAGCCCGCTGGCACCACGGCGATCGCCACCAATCCTGATTACGCAAAACTTTTCGCCGAGCTCGGCGCCGGCAGCCTCGTGGTCGGTATCGCGCTCCTCGCGCTCATTCCCTTCCTGCGCAAGCTAATCACCGACAGAGCCGAGACAACTCCCGTCGAAGCGGCCACCCCCGCCGGTCCCGCACCCGCCGCGGTGTAGGTTCCCGCCGCGTCATTACCGCACTAGCTTTGGAATTGTGAAACCAGAGGTCCTTTTACGCGACGTCGAACCGGGAGACCTGCCCCTCTTTTTTGAACACCAGCGCGATCCGGTCGCCGTGGCGCTGGTTGTATTCCGTTCGCGCGAACGGGGTGAGTTCGACCAGCATTGGGCCAAGATCCAGGCGGATGAGAACAATCTGAAAAGACTATCGTCGCTGATGGGCAGGTAGCGGGACACATCGCCAGCTTCCTGCTCGAAGGGAAACGCGAGATCGGTTATTGGATCGACCGCGCCCTGTGGGGACGAGGCATTGCCAGCGAAGCGCTCTCGGCGTTTCTTTGTCTGGAACAGAGGCGGCCACTCTCCGCCGGTGTGGCCAGACACAACCTCGCGTCGATACGCGTTCTGCAAAAATGCGGCTTCCGCGTATCCGAAAACTCGTCCGATCAGGAACCCGAGGCCTCCGGCGAATCGCATATTATTCTCACGCTTGCAGAGCGATGATCTGTGTCGATAGGTAGCTTTGACCCTCCCGGCTTCCCTTCGGAAGCGTTGCTCGCATAGACCTACGCCGTCGCCCCCGACTGCTGCTTCACTTGCGAGAATGCATGCTTGAGCGCCTCCGTCGCAAAGGCGTCCGCTTCGTCAGTTAAGATAGGTTCCGAATACAACTTGCGCAGGTCTACCACTCCCTGGCTTTGTATCAAACACTGGAAATCTTGGAGTCGAACAACAAGCGGCACGTTTATGTCAAACGGTTGAGGCGCCTGGCCTTTGTAGCCTCTCAAGCGGAAGAAAAAATTGTAGGAATCCTGGTTCACGAGATTGGGGTGGTTGAACCCTTCCATCAGCGCCACCCGCCAAGGTAAGTGATCCGCGGAAACGCGCGGCGATAGTTCGAGATGCAGCTCCGCAAAAAGAGGACCAAGCTGACTCACTTTTGCCTCAAACTTGGAGATGAGGTTTTCTAGACCGCTCTTGTAAAACTCCATTACCACCTGCGGTGATCGTCGCAATACTGGCGGTCGATTGACATCCTGCCCGCGAACGAACAGTGCAACTTCCTTTTCAATGTCACTGAGTTCCTCAACGCTATTTCCGGCTGCGGCGTTCAGACCAATTTCCAAGGACCACTCGAGCTGCTCCTCAAAATAATTGATTAGCGGATCAAGTTGACCTACGTCGGCAAGACGCAAAGCACCGAGATAATTTGCCTTGTCGGTTGATTTTACAATTATCGGCGGCAAATCGTTTCTCAGGAAGACATAATTAGAAAGGAGTCTGGCAACTCGGCCGTTGCCGTCATCAAACGGGTGGATCAAAACGAAACGGTGATGGAGGTGTGCAGCGAGGGAGAGCGGCCCCAGACGGGTCTTAATGAGTTCCTTTTTCAACCATTCCACCAATTCCTTCATCTTGCCTGGAGTCTCTAAGGGGGTGGCAAACTGAAAGAGTTCGTTGGTTGCAGTTCTAACGTTATTAGGAGTCTCCTTATAGGTTCCTGGGATGATCTGCTTCCGCGTTGGTTCGCCCGATTCTGTTGTTGCGACTTTCCAGAATGGCTCTTTCAAGATGATCTTGTTCAAGTTTCGGACGTCCGCTTCTGTTATCAGTTTGGAGGACTCAGCCAGTTCACGGACGTGGGCGATAGCGACGTCGTGCGCCTTCATCTCTTCGTATTCCCGGATTGCGTGCGTGCCGGTCGTTTGCCCCTGAAACAGAAGTAATTCAGTTTCTCCGTATGTCAGGGTGTTACCTTCGATGTGGTTGGAATTGTAGTTCCACTCCAACCGAAACTTCTCCCATAGGCGACGATCGTCTTCAGCTTTCAATGGCTGGGCAGCCATCCACTTTTCTTGAAGCTTTTTTGTTGTTTCGCGCACGTGGATTGATAACCAAGTATGAAGCGTTTCGGTGCTCCGTTTATCGACCGGAGTCAGCTACCATACCGTCGAAAGTCCTCCCCCGGTAGAACGAATTATTATGTTGCCACCTCTCAGGCGAAAGGTCCAGCCGACGCCGCCATCGAATTCATCCGTGCTCATCCGCGGAATCCGTGGTTAGATTTCCCTCCGCATGAACAAAGTTTATTCCGACGCCAAGGCGGCGCTTGAGGGGCTGCTGCACGATAACATGACCATTGCCGCTGGCGGTTTCGGGCTCTGCGGAATTCCGGAAAACCTGATCGCGGCGTTGCACGAGAGCGGGGTGAAAGGCCTGACCATCGTGGGCAATAACGCCGGCGTGGACGGGTTCGGCATGGGGGTTTTGCTCCCCGCCCGGCAGGTGAAGAAGGTCATGGCGTCGTATGTCGGCGAGAACAAGGAGTTCGAGCGCCAGGTGCTCTCGGGTGAGCTCGACCTGGAATTGATCCCGCAGGGGACGCTGGCGGAGCGGCTCCGCGCGGGCGGCGCGGGCATTCCCGGATTTTACACCCGGACCGGTCTCGGAACGAAACTGACCGAGGGCAAGGAAACGAAAATATTCGGCGACCTCGAATACGTCCTCGAGCCGGGCATTACCGCGGAAGTTTCGCTGGTGAAGGCCTGGAAGGGCGACAAGTCCGGCAACCTCGTTTACCGAATGACGTCGCGGAATTTCAATCCGATGATCGCGACCTGCGGGAAGATTTGCGTGGCGGAAGTTGAGGAACTGGTGGAACCCGGCGAGCTGGAGCCGGACCAGATTCACACGCCCGGCATTTTCGTCGACCGAATCATCCAGGGGACGAACTACGAGAAACGGATCGAATTCCGAACCGTCCAGGGCGCCGCCGTCGCGAAGGCAGGCTCAACCGTGCGCGACCTGCTGGCGAAACGTGCCGCGCAGGAGCTGCGCGATGGTTACTACGTCAATCTCGGCATCGGCATCCCGACCCTGGTCGCAAATTACATCCCGGCAGGAATGAATGTGATCCTGCAATCGGAGAATGGACTGCTCGGCATCGGGCCATTCCCCGAACCGGGGAAAGAAGATCCGGATCTCATCAATGCCGGGAAGCAGACGATCACGACGATGCCGGGCTCCGCCTTCTTCTCCAGCGCCGATTCTTTCGGCCAGATCCGCGGCGGTCACATCGATTTGGCCATTCTCGGCGCGTTCGAAGTCACCGACCGCGGCGACATCGCGAACTGGATGATCCCCGGAAAAATGGTGAAGGGCCCGGGCGGCGCGATGGACCTCGTCGCGGGAGTGAAGCGCGTCGTCGCGGTAATGGAGCACACGTCGAAAGACGGCAGCCCGAAGATCCTGAAGGAATGCACTCTGCCCATCACCGGCAAAGGGGTCGTCAATCTGATCATCACCGAGCTGGCTGTCTTCGAGGTAAAACAGGGCGGCGGCCTCGTTCTCATCGAGCTTCAGCCCGGCTCGACCGTCGACGACATTCGCGCCAAGACCGGCGCTCCGTTCGACGTTGCGTTGACGCGCTAGAGTTCTAAACTTACGACGTGAGCACCGCTCAAGAAATTGAGAATGCGATCCGCTCGTTGTCGCCCTCCGAGCGCGACAAACTAGTTCAACACATCCCCCAGTTATTTCCGGAATTTGCCGGCGACTCCGAATGGGAACGCATTACGCAAGACGATAAGCCGCGGCCAGCCCTGACTGAACTTCTCAACCTCTATGACGCGGAGCTTACTCACGATTCGCGCCCGTTTCCGAAGGTCGCTGAAGGGGATTTCGACTTGCACGCGTGATCTCGCGGGTCGCGCCGGAATTTTGGCAGCTTTATCGTGAACTCCGGCCGGATATCCAATCCGCGGCACGCATAGCATTTCTGCTGTTCACCACGAGCCCGGCCCATCCGAGTCTTCGTCTCGAGCGACTGCGCGCTGATCCGCGCGCGTGGTCAGTCCGGGTAACACGGGACGTTCGGGCGGTCGCGTTACGCCGCGGGGACGACTGGCTTTGGTTCTGGATCGGAACACACAAAGCGTTCGATCAACGCTTCCCGACATAAAAGTTGAGCGAGCCACTGCGCGGGGGCAATCTTGCGGTCTGATGCGGGACGAAGCGATATCCAGAAGAAGCTCGAAGGATATCGAGGAGCAGCCGGGGTTGCTTGCCCGGATCGCGCTGGCGATGACGGATTGGACGGAGCGCTGGGTGCCGGACGCGTTTATCTTTGCGCTCATCGCGACGGTGATCGTGGTGGTTGCGGGGGTTGCCTGCACGCCGTCGACGGTGCCGCAGGTGATCGACGCCTGGGGCAAAGGCTTTTGGGAATTGATCCCGTTCACGCTCCAGATGGCGCTCATCATTATCACGGGGCACGTTCTCGCGACTTCGCCGCCGGTCGGGCGGGTCATCCGGGCGCTCGCCGCCTGGCCGACGACTCCGCGCAACGCGGTCGCGCTGGTGGCGCTCTTCGCCATGGCGAGCTCGTGGTTGAACTGGGGTTTCAGCCTGATCTTCAGCGCCGTTCTCGCAAAGGAGATCGCGCGCCGCGTTGCCGGCGTGGATTACCGAGCTCTGGCCGCCGCCAGTTTTCTCGGAATCGGGAGCGTCTGGGCCCAGGGATTGAGTGGATCGGCTGCGCTCCAGATGGCCACCCCCGGGGCGCTCCAGCCACAAATCCGCGACATCGTGGCGGCCGGCGGGCTCGTCCCCGGAGGAATCATCTCTTTCCAGCACACGATTTTTCTTTGGCAAAGCATCGTGTCAGTCGTGATCGAAATCGCGCTCGTAACGGCGGTCATGTGGCTGGTGACACCGCCCGCTGGGCGCGCGAAAACGGCGCAATTGCTCGGCATCGCTCTCGGTGAGTCCGAGGTCATGGCAGCGCCGGCCCCAACCCGCCGAACGCCAGGCCAGTGGCTCGAACAATCGCCGATCCTCAACTGGCTGATCGTCCTGATCGGCGGCACCTATCTGGTGCGTTATTTCATGCAGGCCAGCGAGCCGCTGAACGCGATCAATCTCAACACCGTCAATCTCGCGTTCCTGCTCCTCGGCTTTCTTCTCCACAAAACGCCGGCGCGTCTCATGCACGCCGTGCAAAGCGCCACGCCTGCGGTGTGGGGCGTGATTCTTCAATTCCCGTTTTACGCCGGCATCGCGGGCATCATTACTTCTACCCATCTCAGCCAGCAGATCGCCCATGCATTCGTCGGCATCTCGAACGCGAAGACCTTCCCCGCGATTGTCGCGATTTACTCCGCTGTGCTGGGCGTGTTCGTGCCGTCAGGCGGCTCGAAATGGGTCGTCGAAGCGCCGTACGTCATGGCGGCCGCGCACGAACTGAAGGTGCACCTCGGTTGGGTGGTCGCTTCCTACGACCTCGGCGAAGCGCTCGCCAACCTGGTGCAGCCTTTCTGGATGCTGCCGATCCTCGGCCTTTTTGGCCTACGCGCGCGCGATGTCATGGGCTACACCTTTGTCGTCTTTCTCGTGCTCGTGCCCGTCGTGCTGCTGCTCGTCACCATTCTCGGGGCGACCCTCTCGTATCCGCTGTAGCCGGCGCGGGCAGGCGAGCACCAACACCGCCGCGATCGTCCAACACGCGATCATGAACAAGAACGGCGTGCTGAATGAACCGGTGGCCTGACTCAGGTCCCCGACCACTTTCGGCCCGACGAATCCGCCGATGCTGGCGATGCAATTGATGAAGCCGATCGTCGCCGCAGCTGCCGAGCTGGTCAGAAAGGAAGAGGGAAGCGACCAAAACGCGGGCAGATAAGCGGTCGTGCCGAAACCGATCAAAGCAAATATCACGATAAGCAACACGTCTGAATGCGGAACAAGAAACCACGCCCCCAGCGCCAGCGCCGCGGTCAATTGGGGAATGGCGAAATGCCAGCGCCGCTCGTGGGTCCGGTCCGAGTTCCAGCCCACCAACAACATTCCGATGAGCCCGGCGACAAAAGGAATCGCGCCGATCCAGCCAATGCGTTGCACATCAGTCCAGCCGGTGAGGCGCTGGAGGAAGGTGGGCATCCAAAACCAAAAGGCGTATCCCCCCGAATAACAAAAGAAGAGGCCTACTGTGAGCAACACCACGGACGGCTGCCTGAGCGCCTGCCAGGCTGTCATTCGCTCTGCCTGCGCCTTCCCCTGCCGCTCTTCCGCGAGGCGGGCCGCCAGCCAATCGCGTTGATCCGCCCGCAGCCAGCGCGCTTCTTCAGGCCGGTCGGGCAAAACAAACAGGGTCGCGATTCCCAACAAAACGGCCGGAATCCCTTCCAGAAAGAACAGCCAGCGCCATCCGGGAGTTCCGAGCCAATGAACGCCGAGAATCGCGCCTGCCAGAGGCCCGCCCAGAATGGAAGCTACCGGAACCGCGGCCATGAACAGCGCGACCGCCTTGGCCCTGTCCCGATAAATGAACCAGTGGGAAAGATAGACAATACTGCCGGGGAAAAACCCTGCCTCCGCGGCGCCAAGAAGGAAACGCGCCCCGTAAAGCTCCGCCGGAGTTCGCACAAAACCGGTCAATGCTGTCAGGCCTCCCCAGGTGATCAGGGTTATCGCCAGGAGAAGCCTGGCGCTCCAGCGTTCGACCAGAAGTGCCCCGGGGATTTGCAAACCAAGATATCCAAGGAAGAAAATTCCACTGGCCGTGCCGAAAACCGAGTCGCTCAGGCCCAGGTCTCCTTCCATCCCGAGGGTCGCGTAGGCAATGCTGGTGCGATCAAGAAAGTTCGCGACGTAGAGAAGAAAAAGAAAAGGCAGGAGCCGCCACGCAATTTGGGAGCGCGCGCTTTCTCCGCCGGTTGGCGGCAACAAAACCATTGGCGCGGAGCATAGCGCGCGCGCCATCAGGCTCACAATTGGAATCCCAGTCGGTGGCTCGACTCAGGGCCCGACCGCACCGCTTGGAGCGCGGGCGCGCGCGAACCGCCTTTCATAATATCCCACCCAGAGAATGATACCCAGCGTCCCAATGGCAGTGGGCCAGAGCCAGCGCGCGATGGGCGGCAGAAAGTGAAAGTTCACGACGGAAAACGCCGTGACCGTGGCGATGTAAGCGGCGAGCATTCTCCTCATATGTGTGAACCACCAGGCCTGTTTGTCAGTCGGCGGGTGATAAAACGCGCGGACGTCCGTGACTCCAAAGTACAGTCCGATAATCCCAAATACGATAGCGACAGTCCCGAAGTTCGACGTCAGCATCAGACAACCGCCGTAAACCACCAGCGAAACACTGCCGAAGAGCACCATGGAAACCGCCGCCCAATCGATCCCGGTCGCGCCTTGTTGCGGTGTCTTCCGGTACAAGATCCGGTAACCGGTGAAAGCCAGGTAAAAACTAAAGAGCGCGAGGAGAACAAAAAACAGCCCGGAACGAATGAAGGACATGACCACGGCGGTCACGGCGACGCCAGCCATCGAGCAGAAATAGATCTTGCCCCAGCGCCGATGGGAGAGGCCCCCTTTGCGCGTGAGCATGGCGGCTGGAGCGACAAACAAAGCAATACTGCCGAAAAAGATGTGGACCGCGCGCGCGAGGCTGAATACGGGAAGACTATCCATGATGCAAAACTCCTCTCGGTGGCTCGACTCCCGATATATCAGTTAGATATATATCCTGTCAATACATGAAAGAAACCAAAAGCCGCTACGCCATCCTGGGAATGCTCAGCATCTGCCCCATGTCCGGCTACGACATCAAGAAGGGGATCGAAGAAAGCATCAGCAATTTTTGGAGCGAGAGCTACGGCCAAATTTATCCCATCCTGAAGCGCTTGGTCTCCGAAAAGCTGGTAGACAAAACCGTCGAGCGCCAATCGGGTAAGCCCGATCGCCACGTCTACGAGTTGACCGCCCGCGGGCGCGCGGAACTGCGGGAGTGGTTGAGCAAAGGCGCCGTCCCCAAAGTGCAGCGCAACGAGTTTCTGTTGAAACTGTTTTTTGGCGAAGAGGTTCCCGCCACGACCAATCTGAAACACGTCGAACAGTTCCGGGAAATCCAGCTCGAACTGCTCGAGAAATACCAGGTCCTTGAAAAAGGCATCCGATCCAAATATGCCGGAGATCCAAACTCACCCTATTGGCTCATGACTCTTCACTATGGAAAGGAAGTGAGCGGGGCCCTGGTCAAATGGTGCGATCAAAGCGAGCAGAAGTTGAAGAAAATGGATCGAGACCATAGGAGCCGCCGCGTAAAGAAGAAAAGGTAGCGGCGCGTGGCGTCCCAAAGAGGACGGGACCGCGCAAGACCGTTCATTCACGCTGGCAACGGACTCCTATTCGGAGGATATTCTGCGCATGAACACGCCGCTCTCATTCGCATTCCGATATTCGCTCAGCGTTCTTTTCCTTTCGGTCATGGCCACATTCTCCGCCCGGGCCGCCGATCCCAGTTGGGCCGGTCAATATGCCGACAAGAATTTCATGGGCGGCAAAGCCGTCTTTCAGCTGACGATCGAGCAATCAGGAGGCGCCATTCAGGTTTCCTTCGACGCCGCCAACAACGATGGCCATGGCGCCGCGCCGGAAGGCCAGGGTCCGGCGAAGGCTTCCGGCAAAGACATGCTGACCTTCAAGTTCGAAGACAGCTTCGGAAATTCCGGCACGGGAACAATCAAGCGCGCCGGCAACGACATAATTGTCTCGATGAAGGCAACTCACGTGGCCGACCCGCGCGCGGCGGCTTTCTACCGTGACAGCATGCGCCTGAAATCAGCGGGGAAAAAGTAATTCCTGAATGTGGAGGAGTTCGCTACGAGGCGAAGGCGTTATCAAACGCGCTATCATGAAGACGATCAGGTTCTGCTTGATATGTTGAGGGGCGTCAACTTTTCTCCACGCTCCTTTGGATCGGAGGAACTATGAAAATCATATTTCTGCTGCGCCGGCGCATCTTTTTTTGCTCCTTAACTGTGATCTCGGCCTGCCTTCAGGCCGCGGCTGCTGATAATAACAGCAATTCCGGCGGATATGCTCTCAAAGGAACTCTTGTTACCCCGACCGAGATCGTCGAAGACGGAGCCATTCTTGTGGTCGGCGACAAGATCCAGGCGATGGGAAAAGACATACCGCTTCCCAACGGGACCAAGGTCATTGAAACGAAAGCGCTTATCTATCCGGGCCTGATTGATCTTCACGATCACATCACTTGGAATTTCCTGCCGCGCTGGAAACCAGGCCAAAAGTTTGCCAATCGATACGAATGGCAGCAAATCCCCGAATACTCCCTGGCCCTAAGGACTCCCCACGACCAGGTCGTCTCAAATCCATCGCCCTCTCCCACGCGCCCGCCGGCCCAGGAAGAGCTGGCCTGCGATGCTAACCGATACGGCGAAGTAAAAGCTATCGTCGGCGGAGCGACTTCCGTAGTCGACAGCCTGGGCGATCCCAAGGTCGACCCGTGCATCAAAGGGTTGGCCAGGAATTTGAACTCCTACTCGGGAATGTATCCTGCCGGCAAAGAGGAGGAATTAAGGAACGCAGTATTTCCTCTCGAGCTCACGAACGATGATGTAAAAAAAATAAACGATAACCTGGCCGATCCTCAGCAACATTATGCCTTGGTGGTTCATCTCGCGGAAGGAAAATCCAACGACGCGAGCGCCGCGCGGGAGTTCCGCATGTTCAGGGCCCGCGGCTTTGTCCGGGCCGGCGTCTCCATCATCCACGGCGTCGCTCTCCGTCAGCCTGAGTTCGTCGAAATGGCAAAGGCCCAAGTCGGGTTGATCTGGTCTCCCCGCAGCAACATCGAACTGTATGGCGAGACCACGGACGTGCGTGCAGCAAAGCAGAGCCAGGTCAAAATCGCTTTAGCGCCCGACTGGAGTCCGTCTGGCAGTGACGGGACTCTGGAGGAATTGAATTATGCCGCGGTGTGGAACGCCGGGCAAAATCCCAGAGTGTTCACTGACGCCGAATTGGTCGAGATGGTCACCGTCAATCCCGCGAAATTGGCCAGGCTGGACGACAAGGTCGGGAGCTTGAAGCCCGGTTACTTCGCCGATCTTCTCGTCGTTGGCAGTCAACAGACGGATCCATATCGAGCGTTGCTGAACGCTCGGCCTACCGATATCAGACTTGTCGTTGTCGGGGGACGCCCGATGTATGGCGACGAGGACCTCATGCAAGGCGTAGCTCCAAACGCCCGTCTGGAGCCAGTTTCTCTCTGTGGCACGAAGAAATTCCTCGACCTGGAAACCGAGAACCCACTACCGGGAAAACCTCCGAGATCGTGGAAGGATACGGTGGACGCAATCACCAAGGCATTGAAACCATCGGGCCTGGCCCCATCGGAACTAACGTCATGCCCATGACGGGCCGGTCAAAATCGACAATCTTGCACGTTACGGCGATAGCGTAGGATGAGTCCCTATCCGGCCATCGAGAGCGCGCTACACCATCGGACGAAAACGTCCGACGACTTCCTGGAGCCGTTCGCTGATCTGGCCTAACGAGCAAACCTCCACTGCTTCGAGGAGGGCCGGGAAACAATTCTCGTCGGTCTCCACGACCGCGGCCAGTTTCTCGAGCGCTTTCTCCGCCTTGGCGGCATTCTTTTTCTTGAACTGCTTCAACCGATCGACTTGCAATTGCTGCCTGGCCCGCGGCGTGCGGGCCAGCTCGAATTCCGGCATTTCTTCGCTGTCGTTGCGGTACTTATTCAGGGCGATGATCGGACGGACGCCATTGTAAATCTGCTGCTCGTAACGATGGGCCGCGGTCTGGATCTGGCTGCGCTGGTAACGATTTTCCACCGCCCCCATCACGCCCCCGAGCCGCTCGATTTCGCGAAATTCCTCCAGGATTGCGGCTTCGACCGCTCGTTCGACGGCCTTCATTCCAGGAGAACCGCTCAGCATGTTCATGGTGTGTTTGAAAATGCCGGACTCATCCAGAAGGATGGCCTGGCCGTGCGCGGCGAGGCGGATCCATTCTTCGCTCGGGGTCGTGAACGGCTCGTCGGCGCTGTTCGAGTGGCAGGAGTTTGTGCCGTTCATGTAGGAAAGCATCAGCTCAGCGGCGGTGCGGGTGAGGTTGTTCTTGAACTCCGCCGCCACGAGCGAGCGGCCGCTCGTCTGGGTGTGCACTTTGAACATCTGCGCCTTGTGACCGGCGCCGAACGCGTCCCGCATCCCGATCGCCCAGATCCGCCGGGACACGCGAGTGAGCGCGATGTATTCGACGTCCAACCCGCAATCGAGGAAGAAGGAGAGCCGCGGGCCGAAGTCATCGACGGAGATTCCGCGGGCCGCCATCATTTCGGCGTAAGCGAAACCGTTCGACAGCGTGTAAGCCGCTTGCTGGACCGGCGTCGAGCCCGCTTCGCCGATGTGATAACCGCTGATGGAAACCGGATACCAGCGCGGCATCTCGCGGGTAGTGAATTCCATCATGTCGGTCAGGAACCGGAGCGACGCTTCGACCGGGAAGATGGTTTCGTTTTGCGCCTGCACTTCCTTGAAAATGTCCGCCTGGATGGTGCCGCGAAGTTTCGGGACAACGCCGGGGCCGAACCGGCGTTTCGCGGCTGCGATATACATCGCCATGATGATCGGCGCCGGGCCGCTGATCGTCATTGAGGCGGAGAAATCCGGCGAGCCGAGATCGAACCCGTCATAAAGCCGGACCATGTCCTCCACGGTATCGACCGCGACCCCGCCCTCGCCGATTTTACCCAGGATTCCTGGCGCATCGGAATCGATGCCGTAAAGCGTCGGGCCGTCAAAAGCGGTGCTCAGGCGTTTGGAACGTTGATGGCGTCCGAGGAAATGGAAACGCTCGTTTGTGTCCTCCGCCAGCATCAGGCCGGAAAACAAACGCGTCGGCTCTTCCGCCACCTGCGGTTTGGCCACGGTCCCGTTGCGTGCGCCGTTCTTGCTGCCATTGAGTTTCGACTTCGCGCCATGCCCGTTCTTCTCGTAGGTGCCCGTTTCCATCGCGGGCTGGTGCAACGGCTCGAGATACATTTCGCGATAGGCGCCATTCAGAAACGGGAATTCGCCTGGCAAACCGTCGCCTAACAGGTAGCGGGTGATGTCTCCGGCTTCGTCGATCTCCGGCAGGGCGAGCCGCGGCAACTTCAAACCGGTGGGCGCGGTGCCGACAGGGATTTTGGCTTTGATCTCGTTCCAGCGGTTCAGCATCTCGTCGCCGAACTTTTTGTCGGTCCGCGCGCGTTTCACTTCGCTCTCAACGAACGCGTTGTACTTCTCCACCGCTTCGACTACCCGGCCTAGCTTGCTCATAATATTTTTCTCCGCCTTTTTGGTAGGGACGCCGCGCTGCGGCGTCCGATCGTCGGCCACCGCGGACGGCGCAGCGCGCCGTCCCTACCTCTCCATCGTCAATAAATCACAAAGTTTATCCACGCCCGGATCGCGATGGCGTTTTGCGACGGTCGCGACCAATTGCTGCTTCCGCTTGTTGCCTTCAAGCCGGCGCTCGATCTCGCTCATGGCCGTCTTCGCCCGCTCCTGGTCACTTTTGTTTACGACCACGATGTCGGCTAAATCGAGCATGACGATCTTTTGCAATTGGAGGCGCGCGCCGTAATCCGGATTCATCACCAGGACCGTTTGGTCGACCAGTTTGTTTTGAAACGGCATCGCTTCCTGGCCCGTCCCGACGGTCTCGATAATGACATATTGAAACCCGCTTTGAGCCAGGAGTTTGAGGCAATCTTCCGTCGCGGGGGAAAGGCCCCCCGCCTGGCCGCGTGTCGCCATACTGCGCATGAAAACGCGATCGTGCTGCGAGTTGATCATCGTGGCGCGATCGCCGAGCAACGCCCCTTCGCCGACAACGCTTGGATCGTGAGAAAGAATCGCGATCCGCGCCTTCGGCTCCCGATTCAACAACCGCAACACCAGCTCATCGATCAGCGTCGTCTTGCCTGCTCCGCCCGGCCCAGTAAACCCCATCACCTTTGTATTTTCGAATTTCGATTTTCGATTTTCAATTTTCTTCTTTGCGCGTTTGTCGTTCGCATAGCGGTCTTCGATCTCGGTGAGCTTTCGCGCCAATTGCATGTCAGCGGGCGCGCCTTTTCGGCCCCCGTGTTTATGTCCCTTGCCGTAGCGTTTGTGAACCCATTGCACCATCTCGGTGAGCGAGGTTCCGGCGAAGAAAATCTGGTCCACTCCGCGCTTTTGCATCACGCGCTGGTCGTCGTGAGTGATGGTGCCGCCACCGCCGCCAAAGACCTTGATATCGTCGGCCCCGCGCTTCTTCAGTTGCCGCACCACCTCCGCAAAAAATTCGATGTGTCCCCCGTTGTAGCTCGATATGCCGATCGCACGCACATCTTCCTGGATGGCCGCGCGCACGATGTCGTCCGCGTAACGGTGGTAACCGAGATAGACCACCTCGATGCCGTGCCGGATAAATTCCAGATTGATGGTGTTGATCGCGCTGTCATGCCCGTCGCAAATCGGGACAGCAGTGAGAACTCGAATCGGAGCGGCCATGGAGTTTGAAATCTTAACGGCAATCGCTTGTCGAGCAACGCCCTTTCCGCCTAACGTCCGCGCATGAGGACAGATGCTTCCGCACCGGCAACTGAAGAATCGCAGGCTATCCCGGTCATCGGGTGGGCGGGATTAGTGGCGGGAGTTCTGGATATCAGCTCGGCCTTCATTCTTGGTTACCCCAAGGGCGTCGGTCCAATTCGCGTTTTGCAGGGAGTCGCCGCCGGTTTGATTGGTCGGGAAGCGGCCATCAACGGCGGCCTGGCGACGGCCGGGTTGGGGCTCGCCATCCATTTCTTCATTGCCTTTGTGGTGGCGACTGTTTTCTACGCCGCGAGCCGCAAACGTGTGTTCCTAACGCAACATCCCATCGTTTCCGGGATGCTTTACGGCGTAGTTGTCTACGGCTTTATGTATTGGATCGTCATGCCCCTCGCCTATCCGGTCGTACACCCTTCCTTATCCCGAGATTTGGTCGCTGTGTGCGTGCACATGTTGCTAATCGGACTACCGATTGCATTAATCGTGAGCAGATTCTCCGGCTCTCAACTCTCAACTCCCAACTCTCAACTTCCCCAATGACCGATCCACTCGATTTCACCGGCAAAGTCGTCCTCGTAACCGGGAGTTCCCGCGGGCTCGGCGCGGAGATGATCAAGGCCTTCGGCCGGCGCGGCGCCCAATGCGTCCTGAATTACATCACCGATCCCGCCGGTCAGAACAAAGCCGACGCGGATGCGGTCGCCGGGGACCTGAAGGATCCGCTCGTAATTGACTGCGATGTCACCCAGCCAAATCAGGTCGAGGCCATGATCAAAACGATCGCGGACAAATTTGGCGGTCTCGATATCCTCATCAATAATTCCGGCATCATTCGCGACCGCACCATTAAGAAACTGACGTTAGAAGAGTTCGAGAGCGTCGTTCGCGTCAATCTCGCCGGCACTTTCAACGTCACTCAAAAAGCCACGGGCATTCTCCGAAAAGATGGCCGGATCGTGAACCTGTCGTCGGTCAGCGGGCAAATGGGACTGTTCGGTCAGGCCAATTATTCATCGAGCAAGGCCGCGATCGTCGCGCTGACGAAGGTTTCCGCGCGCGAGTTCGCCCGGCAAAACATCACCGTGAACGCCATTGCGCCTGGCTTCATCGATGTCGGCATGAGCAAAGGAATGCCGGACGAAGTGACGGCGAACTTCATCAAGCAAATCCCGCTCGGCCGCCTGGGCGACGCCGAAAACATCGTCGATGCCGCGTTATTTCTTTGCTCACCCATGGCCTCCTATATCACCGGTCACGTCTTGAACGTGAACGGCGGGTTTTACATGGGATAAGGTGGCGCTGCCCCTACATGGAATGCGTCAATCTGCGAAGCTTTGCTTCGAGGGGCGATGCCGGCATGGGACATGGCGCGAATCGCGAAGCGGCAGCTTCGAAGACAATTGCGCCCCCAAGCCGGAGCTTGGGAACGAGGGCGGTTTGGAAAGCGCCCCTCCTTGTTTTAGCGACGACACGTTGTTTGATTCCCTCGTTCCCAAGCACCAGCGGCCCGGTGTAATTGCGGCTTGTTTCAGGCCTCCGTCCAGCTAGCCTGCAACTCCTGTCATGAGGTTGTCTCGACTTTCCTGGGTTGCAGCTGCGCTCTCTCTGGCGGTTTCCGGTTCGGCCCAGGTAACGACGGTTCCGAGGCAGGGCATTCGTGAAAACGACCCGCGGGTTCATGCCCTCACCAATGCGCGCATCGTCGCGGCACCTGGCAAAACGATCGAGAAAGGCACGGTCCTCATCCGCGATGGGCTGATCGCCGAGGCGGGACCCGACGTTAAGATTCCGGCGGAAGCGCGGGTTTGGGATCTCACTGGAAAAACGATCTATCCCGGATTCATCGATGCTTACAGCCGCCTCGATTTGCCGGAAACGCTCAAGCCGGAACCGGTCCGCAACGATGTCGACCCGGACGATCCCAACGCGAAGCCGAAAGAAGTCCCGCGCGAAAGCGCAAAAGGGATGCATTCCTGGAATTCGCACGTCACTCCGGAGCGAAGAGCGGCCGATTATCTTAATCTCGACAAGAAAGGCACCCGGGCGTTGCGCGACCTCGGGTTCACCAGCGCGCTGATCGTTCCCGGGCGCGGAATTTTTCGCGGCTCGAGCGCGCTGATCAACCTCCAGGAATCGGACGTCGATACGATGGTGGTTTCGCCACTGGTCGCGCAGCACGTTGCTTTCGAATTCGATCGGGAAGGCGACCGCGGTTATCCGAACTCGCTCATGGGCAGCATCGCGCTGATCCGGCAGAGTTTGCTCGACGCGTCGTGGTATCAGGCGGCGCAGGAAGCTTATCGGAAAAACCCGGCAACGACGGAACGGCCGGAATCGAATGCGAGCCTGGCGGCATTGGCGGAACAGGCGCAGCGCAATCCCGCCGTCTTCGAGGCCGAAGACGAGCTTGATCTGCTGCGGGCGATGCGGATCGCGGAGGAGTTCAAATTGAAGCCGATTCTTTTTGGGAACGGCTATGAGTATCGGATTCGGAAAGCGCTCGCCGAGAAAAAGCCGGCAATTATTCTGCCGCTCGATTTTCCAAAACCGCCTGAGATCGAACGGCCGGAGCAAGCCCTGGAGGTTGAACTCGACGACTTGCAGCACTGGGACCGCGCGCCCAGCAATCCGGCCCGGCTCGCGGAAGCAGGCATCCCTTTTGCCTTCACCACTGAGAAGCTGGAAAAACCGGAGAAGGATTTTTGGTCACGGTTACGGCTCGCCGTTCGACGCGGATTGAGCAAAGACGCGGCCTTGGCGGCCTTGACCAGCACGCCGGCGGAAATGTTCGGCGTAGCCGACCGGCTGGGTTCTATCGCTGCGGGGAGGATCGCGAACCTCGTCGTGGCGACCGGCGATCTTTTTGGAGATGACGCGAAGATCGTCACTACCTGGATCGACGGGCGATATTACGACACCGATCAGGCTCGTGAGCGCGACGTGCGCGGAACGTGGGAGCTGACCGCGGAAGGCAAGACATTGCCGCTCGTGATTGAAGGCAAGGTCGAGAAGCTTGACGCGAAAGTCGGCGGCGAAAAGGCGACGGTCTCGGTGAAAGAGGACACGGTTCTGGTTGTCGCGCCGGCGAAGTTATTCGACAAAGGCGAAGGTTCGATCCGATTGACGGGGCAGATTGCTGGCGAAACGATTGCCGGCACCGGCGATGCGCCCGGGCTAACGACGGTGCGGTGGAACGCGAAACGGACCGCGGCGTTTACCCCCACGAAAAAGCCGGACGAAAAACCATCGCCGCTCGATAAACCCCTCGATTTTCCCGAGACCTTTCCGGCCGGTGCCTTCGGCCGCGCGGCCCTGCCGGACCAACCCAAGACAGTCCTGGTCCAGGGTGCGACGATTTGGACCTCGGGTCCTCAAGGCACCCTGCAAAACGCAGATCTTCTGGTGACGGCTGGAAAAATTTCGGCCGTAGGCCCCGGGTTGAAGGCGCCAGGTGGCGCGGCGGTCATCGACGGCAAGGAATTGCACGTCACGCCCGGGATTATCGATTGCCACTCTCACACCGCGATCAGCCGCGGCGTGAATGAATCGAGCCATGCAGTCACCTGCGAAGTGCGCATCGGTGACGTTCTCGACCCAACCGATATCGGCCTTTATCGCGAGCTGGCTGGCGGCGTAACCACCGCGAACGTTTTGCACGGCTCCGCCAATCCGATGGGCGGCCAGAACCAGGTAATCAAGTTCCGCTGGGGCGCGCTTCCCGAAGAATTGAAATTCGCGGACGCAATGCCGGGAGTGAAGTTCGCCCTGGGCGAAAACGTCAAGCAATCGAACTGGGGCGACAAATTCAGGACACGCTACCCGCAGACGCGGATGGGCGTTGAACAGATCATGCGGGATCGTTTCCGGGCCGCGCTCGAATACGACGCCGCGCTGAAGAAGAAACAGGGCCTCCCGGTTCGCCGTGATCTCCAGCTCGAAGCCATTTCGGAAATCATCAGCGGCAAGCGGCTGATTCATTGCCACTCGTATCGCCAGGACGAGATCCTGGCGTTCCTCAGCGTGGCGCGCGAGTTCAAGATCAAGGTGGGCACCCTGCAGCACATTCTCGAGGGATACAAAGTCGCCGACGTCATGGCGAAGGATGGCGTCGGCGGGTCGACGTTCGCGGATTGGTGGGGCTACAAGTTCGAGGTTTACGACGCCATTCCGAACAATGCCGCCATGATGCATGACAACGGAGTGCTGACCTCCGTCAACTCCGACAGCGCTGATCTCGCCCGCAGGCTCAACACCGAGGCAGCGAAGTCGATGAAGTATGGCGGCCTCTCGCCGGAAGAGGCCTTGAAGCTGGTGACGATTAATTCCGCGAAACAATTGCGCATCGATGGAAAAACCGGCTCGCTCGAAAACGGCAAGGACGCCGATTTCGTCATTTGGAGCGGCAATCCGCTTTCCAATTATTCGCGAGTCCAGCAGACCTGGATCGATGGCCGGAAATACTTTGATCGCGGAGAGGACGCGGAAGCCCGGAAGAATTTCGCCGCGCAACGCGAAGCGCTCGTCCAGAAAGCGCTCGTTGAGCGGATGAAAGAAATTGGCTCGGGCGAGAAAGGCGACGGCGAGAAGAAGGACGACAAAGAACCGCCGAAGATTTCCGCGCATCAGCGTCACCGCGACCACGAACTGGCGCCAATCTACGGAGATGGCCGCGACAAACACACCTGCCAGGAGGACGCGCGAGAATGAGCCGCCGTTCCCAAATTCTCTTGTTAGTGGCCCTCTGCGTAACCGGGACGCTCAACGCCTCGGACACGATTCCGGCGCCCCCGCAGACAAAAGCAGCCGCCATCAAAGGCGCGACGATCCATCCCATAAGCGGCCCGGACATTCCGGCCGGCACGATCGTTTTCGAGAACGGCAAGATCACGGCGATCGGGGCCGATGTCGCCATTCCGTCGGGCGCGGACGTGATCGAGGCGAATGGCAAACATGTTTACCCCGGACTGATCAACGCCAACACCGTCCTGGGCCTGGTCGAGATCGGGGCGGTCCGCGCGACGGTGGACGTCGAGGAATCGGGCGGGCTCAATCCGAATGTTCGCAGCATTACGAGCGTGAATCCGGACAGCGAATTGATCCCGGTGGCGCGCGCCGCCGGAGTTTTAACGGCGCTTTCGGTTCCTGAAGGCGGAATCATCTCCGGGCAATCGGCCGTGCTCCGGCTCGATGGATGGACGCCGGAGGAGATGACGGTGCTTTCGCCGGCCGCGATGCATTTGCGCTGGCCGAACCTGACGATCGATCGCCGCCCCCGGGCGCGGAAATCGGTCAAGGATCAGCAGAAGGAAATGGAGAAGGCGCAGAAGCAAATCCGCGACGCCTTCCAAATCGCGCGGGCTTACTGGCAGGCGCGGAAAAACCCAGGGCCGGATTTCAAAGCAGATTTGCGGTGGGAAGCGTTGATGCCGGTATTCGACGGCAAGTTACCGTTGTTCGTCCATGCCAGCACCCTCGCGCAAATCCAGACGGCGCTGGCCTGGGCGAAAGAGA
The DNA here is from genome assembly GCA_035274845.1 of Chthoniobacterales bacterium. Classification (NCBI taxonomy): domain Bacteria; kingdom Pseudomonadati; phylum Verrucomicrobiota; class Spartobacteria; order Chthoniobacterales; species Chthoniobacterales bacterium. Next base: position 18,741 of record DATENU010000006.1, on the reverse strand, counting down.
TGCAGCTGAAGATCGTGCTGGTGGACGGCGACGATGCCTGGCGACTGGCAGCGCAACTTAAAGAGAGCGAAGTGCCCGTCATCCTCGGCCCGGCCACGAGTCTGCCGCCACGGCGGGACGACGATTACGACAGCGCCTGGAGCAGTGCCGCGAAATTGCAGCAGGCCGGCGTCCGGTTTTGCATCGCCTCGAATGGACGCGGCGCGGAGACGAACGAGCGCAATGTCGGCTACGAGGCCGGGCTCGCCGCGGGATATGGGCTGCCAAAGGAAGCGGCGCTCAAGGCTGTGACGCTTTATCCGGCACAGATCCTCGGAGTGGCCGACCGCCTCGGCTCGCTCGAGACCGGAAAGGCAGCGACTCTGATTGTTACTAATGGCGATCCGCTCGATTTCCCGACCCAGGTTGAGGCGGCTTTCATCGACGGACGCAAGATCGACTTATCGAATCGACAGACCCGGTTGCGAGACAAGTACCAGGAGAAATATCGCCGCAAATAAGGTAGGGACATCGCGCTGCGATGTCCGCGGACGGCGCTCGAGCTCACGGACGCCGCATCGCGGCGTCCCTACAATCAATCGACCGGGTGGACGATGTAGGTCCCGGCCTGTTTATCGTCTTCCAGTTTTAACAGCCCCTGCTTTTGCGCTTCGAGAAGCAATTCGTTGAAGGCGCGAAAACCATGCGCGCGCTCGTTGAACCCCGGGTTTTGGCGCTTGATGGCCTGTTTGACAAGGGAACCGCGGATCGGATAGTCTTCGCCGCGCTCGGCCCTGAGAGCTTCCAAGGTTTTCGCGAGAAGATCGAGCGCCCGATCCACGGAGAGGCTATGCCCTTTGCCGGCTGAAGCTTTTGCAGGCGGCGCGGCGGGCGCACTCGAACGCTTCTTGGCCTGCTGAACGCGGACCAGATCGTCGTAGTAGATGAACTCATCACAGTTGCTGATGAAAAGATCGGAAGTCGATTTCTTAACGCCGACGCCGATGACGGTCTTGGCATTCTCGCGCAGTTTGCTGACGAGCGGCGAGAAGTCCGAATCGCCGCTGATGATGACGAAAGTGTCGACGTGGCTCTTGGTGTAGCAAAGATCGAGGGCGTCCACGACCATCCGGATATCGGCCGAATTCTTGCCCGACTGGCGCACGTGGGGAATCTCGATCAGCTCGAAGGCCGCTTCATGCAGGCCGCGCTTAAAGGCCTTGTAGCGGTCGAAATCGCAATAGGCCTTCTTGACCACGATGTGGCCCTTGAGCAGGAGGCGCTCGACGACTTTGCGGATGTCGAAGGCCGGAAACTGGGCCTCGTGCGCACCGATGGCGATGTTTTCCAGGTCCAGGAAAACCGCCATGGTAGCGTCGGAATCAGGCAAACTCATTGGGGTGTGGCAACTTAGCCGCGAGGGGGTGGCCCTGGCAAGCGGGCTGCCCGGTACGGTTGATGCTTTTTCAGGCGGCATGCAACCAACCCACACACCTCAAAGCCGAAACCGAATCGTCAGACCGACGTTCAAACGGGCCAAATCTCAGGCGGAAAACTGGTCATCCACCCGTCACGCCATGTCGACCTACATTGTCGACGAAATTCGTGCGTACAGCGTTATCCGCGACCTCGCCGTAGCCGAGGCCGAAAAGGAGACGAACCCACTCAATCTCGAGCGCGCCCGGATTGCGAATGACTTCGTCGAGAACGCCCTCAAACCCTCGCGCAATCCCTACGAACGCCAGCACCTGCCGCAAAGTGAGGCGGGCCGCGAGCGCCAACGCTGCAAAGCGGTCAGAGTGCGTCTCGCCCTGCTCCGTTCGCACCTGGACGCGCTCACCCGCGACCACGCCCACGCGGCCTAAGTTCGGCGAGACAAGCCGCTAGCGTTTCAGTTTTTCGGGCTGTATTTTCAGTACAGCCCCAATGGACAGGTCCTCATCGCCCGCCTGCGCTCACCGCCGGCTGGGATACTTTGCGCTCGCTCACGCGGCGCTCTGTTTTGGGCTCCTGTTTCTCGTGCTAGCAGACAAAGGCTTCGAAGCCCCGTGGCGACGAACGCTGTGGGTGGTTGTGGTCACTCTTTGGTTCGTTTGGCCACTGGTTCTACTGCTGCATCGTGGAAGATCGGTAGCCCGGTGGACGTTGTTTGTTCTGCTCGGGCTCGTCTTACTCGTCCCCAGTCTCCGCTTTTACAATTTTTTAGCGCCGGAGGTTTTCGGATTACCCTTGGGTGTCGGCATGGACCCGGTGAGCCTGTCGTATTATTGCCGCGCCTATCTCACCGGTCGCGCAGAGGCGAAAAAGGATATCGCGGCCGGTGTTTTCGTCATCGAAGCAGCCGGGTTCGGCGCGGGCAGGGATCCGACTCTTTGGGAGCGATATCACGTGGATGTTCGAGCGATTGCTGGTTGCCTCGTCGACAACACGATCCTGGGACACCTGGCCGGCTACAATGCGATCTCGGAGCCGGAAATTTACCGGCGGTTCGGGCGGGACAAAATCGAAGCTGCTCGGGAAGAGAGTTATCAAATCGCCAGAGCCACCGGGCTAGCGTGGGAGCAGCGACAGAAAGACCTGGCCAAACAGCTCACTTCCCTACCACCAGATTCGAACCTGATCCTGAAATCAATCTCGCCCTACTGTGAGCAGCATCCCGATCTGACTCCGGATATCGAGGAGGGACTGCAGGCGTTCGTCCATTCGATCGAGCAATTCATCACTCCGTTAATTCCCAAAGACGCACCGGCCTTCGACCTACATATCTCGGCGTCTCTGGCGCGTTCGACACGACCCAAGTTTGAGACTTCCGGATCGCTTTCGATCCCACGGGAGATCTACGACGCCATATATAAGGAGATCCCAAACCTGCCATTCGCGGAATGGGTCCACGACGACCTATCGGTATCGCTCGACTTCTGCACGGAATAACCGCGCCAAATCAATCCCGGCCCCAGATCATGGCGACGCTGGTCGTGAGGCTGCCGCCCATGTTGAAGGTCAGGAATTTCTTCGCGCCTGGGATTTGGCGGGCGCCGGCTTGTTCCGTCAGTTGCTGTTGAGCTTCCACGACCTGGCGGACACCGGTTGCACCGACCGGATGACCGTCCCCGATCAAGCCGCCGCCGGCATTCACGGGAATTTCGAAGTCGAATTTGCCGCTTACCTTTTCGTTCCGCACTTGCGGTAACGCGGTCGCGCCGCTCATGGCCAGTTCGGCGCCTTTGCCGTTTTCGGCCAGGCCGAGAATTTCGTAAGCGCAGATTTCCGTGACCGAGAAACAGTCGTGCACTTCCACGCCGTTCAGGTCGCGCGGTTTCAGGTTGGCCATGCTAAACGCCTTCGAGGCTGCCTTGCGCGCCGTGGAAAACGTCGGCGCATCTTTCTTCGCGAGCGCGAGATAATCAGTCGCGAGGCCATAACCGAGCAAGCGCGGCAGCTTCGCTTTATCGAGGCCATGCTTCTGCAAAAATTTCTCCGAGACCAGCACCAGCGCGGCGCCGCCGTCGGTGATTTGCGAGCAATCCGTTATCTTCAACGGGGGCGCGACGCTCGGGTTCTTTTCCGAAACCTGCGAGGCATAATCGTAGGTCAGATCGGCGTCGCGCATTTGGGCGAGCGGATTCAAGCGGGCGTGCGCGTAGTTTTTGTAAGCTACCCAGTTGAAGGCATCGGCGGAGGTCCCGTATTTCTCCATGTAAATCTGGGCGATTTTCCCGAACAGCTTCGGGAACATGAAGTCGCCGTATTCCGGTCGTTCGAGGTGATAATCCGCCGCCGCGCCCAGCACATCGCCGCCATCGAGCGACGACATTGTCTTCTGCTGTTCCGCGCCGACCACCAGGACGGCATCATGAAATCCCCCCGCAATCCATTGCGCCCCAAGAACGACGGAAAGCGCGCCACTCGCGCAGGCCGCTTCCGTATGCATGGTCGGGATTCCGTGCAACGCCGGATCGATCTCCGGAACAAAGGCGCCGAGGTGCAGCTGTTTCGTGAACTGACCCGCGTTGAAATTCCCCACCGCCGCCGCCTGAATTTCAGCCGGGTCGATCTTCGCGTCGTCGATCGCTTTCCGGCCCGATTCCGTGATCAAATCGCGGATCGTTTTGCCTTCCTTCTTCAGGTTGCGCTTAAAATCGGTCCGGCCGCCGCCGAGAATGTAGACGTCGTTCATAGCGTTCTAATGTAGCCTGCGGATTGACGCTGTCATCCCGTCGCTGCGGCGACGGTAAATCTTCTTGGTAACGAGACTCCGTTAGTCCAGCAGGTCTTGCCAAACCGTCGCCGGATAATTTTGGGGACCCCACGGCTCGTGCACCAACAGATTAATCCAGAGTCTTGAGAAACTCGGGGCCGTCTTTCCCGTATCACTGTATGAGCGCACGCGCTCCTTCATCAGCATCCGCATGAAAACCAGATCTAAACCTGCCGGCGCATTCGCTCGCGTCGAATCGGTCGTAGCTGAACACGGTCCAATCCTCGCCGGTCTTCCCGGAGTGGTGGAGGTGTGGGCTGGCTTCAAATTCCGGAAAGGCCGACTGACAGACAAGCCCGCTGTCATTGTCAGCGTACTTACGAAAGAGCCGGCATCGAAGTTGAGCAAGGCCCAGTTGTTGCCGAAGACGCTCGCTGGAGTTCCAGTCGATGTCGTGCCGGCGAGCGCCGCGCAGCTCGTCCGTTTCGCCCTAGTTCACGGCGGGGCGTTGACCGAAAAATCCGCGCCGAACCTTGCCGGACTGGTGAGCCCTACACCCGCGGTTTCCGCCGCCCTGGCCGCCGTGGCCGCTGGGGTTCCGCGCGTTCCATATGTCCCGTCCAAGCCTCCGCTGGCAGCCGTGAACGAGAAAATGAAAATGGTCTGCCACGCCAGCCCGGATGCCGGCTTCCGGCTGCTCTCGCAGTTCTTCGGCCAGACGGAGAAAACGATGACGGCGACGATGTATGAATTCACCGCCAAGCACATCTTGAAAAAATTGATCGTGTCGCTCGCCAGCTCGCGGAAACTGCGCTTCATCATGGACGGCGGAAATGCGGAAAACGAAACCGCCCGCGCCGCGCTGAAGCAATCGCTCAAGACGCGAATGGACTTTATGTGGGCCGCCGTGGCCGACACTCCCCAGGTCATCAAGGCTTTTTTCCCGACCGCCTACCATATCAAGGTCGCGGTCCGAGACGGCAAGGTGTTCTGGCTTTCCAGCGGAAACTGGAAAGACTCAAACCAGCCGCTCATCGACCCGATTACAAATCCTTTTCCGACCCAGGCGAAGAAGGACGCTTTTCATCGCAAACAGAACCGCGACTGGCACGTTGTGGTGGAGAATGCCGCGCTAGCCTCCCAGTTCGAGCGTTTCATCCTGCACGACATCAAGCAGGCCAAGCCGTTCCAGAAACCAACGGGGCCCGCTGTTGGAATCGTTGCTTTGCTTCAGGAGTTTGCGGTCGTGGTATCGCTGGCGGACGCGGGCGGCGTGGAGTTTTTCCCCGAGCAAGTCTTCGAGAAAAAACTGAATGTCACGCCGCTGCTCACCCCGGATAATTACATGGAGAACGTCCTTCCGCTGATCAAAGGAGCGAAGAGCAAACTTTATTTCCAAAACCAAAGCCTGAGCGCGGCGATAGCGCAGTCGCCCCGTTACGCCGAGATGGTGATGGCATTGCGCGAGAAGAGCAAGGATTCGAACATCGACGTGCGCATCATCATCCGTGGAGATTTTGATCCATTCAAAATACTCTCCGACCTGGCCAAGTTTGGATTCAAGATGGCCCGCGTGAAACTCCAGAAAGGCAACCACAACAAGGGCATCCTCATCGACGACAAGATCACCGTCGTCGGCAGCCACAACTGGACCGGCCAGGGCACCACTGAGAATCGCGACGCCAGCCTGATCATTCGCGATGCTGGCGTGACAGAGTACTACACGAAACTCTTTCTACACGACTGGACACATCGCAGTACCGCCGAAGCGCCGGCTGGCCCTGCCATCGCTGCGGTCGCCGGCGCACGCATTCCTCCCGGTGCCGTCCGCTTCACCGCCCGGGAAGTTGCCGCCGGCGGCAATGTCTGAATCCAATTTACCAACAATCTGCCATCCATGTTCACGAACCCTAGGAAACAATCATGAAAAAAAAGACATCTGAAAAAGTCGAATCATATATAGCCCATGCGAGCCTCAAGGCCGGGGCTCCCGCAAAAGCAGTTCAGTCGGCCTACAAGATTGTGGTGCGGTTTCTTGGCGGCCTCACCCCGACCCAGAAAGACGCCTTTAAGGAGGCAGCGAATCGATGGACCAAGGTGATCGTCGGTGACGTGCCAAGTGTCCTGGTTGGCGGCGAGGTGATCGATGACCTCCTGATCGAGGCACAAGGAGTGGCGATTGATGGCGCGGGCGGGATCCTCGGTCAGGCCGGCCCGACAAACTTGCGCCCGGCATCCGCCGGAGTGAACGCCTTTCTTCCCGCGAAAGGCATCATGTCCTTTGACACTGCCGATCTGGCTCAGATGCAAGCCAACAAGACCCTGCTGGATGTGATCACGCACGAAATGGGGCATGTCCTCGGAATCGGCACAATCTGGTCCCACAAGAAATTGCTGGCGGGGGCGGGCACGAACAACCCTAGATTCAATGGGACTAATGCGAAAAAAGAATATGGAATCCTGAAGGGGACTGGTCCCACTGCGGTTCCGGTTGAAAACACGGGCGGGCCGGGCACCCGGGACAGTCACTGGCGGGAATCGCTGTTCAAGAACGAATTGATGTCGGGATTCATCGCCGCACCGAACAACCCGCTCAGCAAAGTGACGGTCGCCAGCCTTAAAGATCTCGGCTACGTGGTGAATATGAACGCAGCCGAGCCCTACTCGTTGCCGAATCTACAGGCACTGGCCGAGGCTGGGCTGATGATGGCCCATATTGGCGAAGAACACGCGCACGCACTTCCTATTTTGGCCCCCAAAGTTTTGCCGGACGAAAGCTTGGCGGTTGGCGCGAATGGGTGAGATAATGCGGAATGGATCGCGTGCGTCGGCCAAAAGCGACGGTATTACCAGACTCGGCCATGGTGCCCGAGCGGAACCTCCAGCTGGCGCCGGCTCATTTCACCCATGAGGTCATCGCGGAACAACCGTACTATTACATCGGCCCGCAGCAAGCAGCCCCTCCGGAAGGAAAGTTTCCAGCGGGCACCAGGGTGAAATTGCAGGCGCATGACGGCGGATCCACATGCGAGGTCGTGGATGGCCGTGGCCTTCGCGTAGTGACTGCCTTCAACGGACTCCGGCCGCTTGCCTGACAGCGGATCGGTCATGGGACGGCTCTGCGCGTCACAACCTATTGAGCAGACGAGGTTTTCACGCTGGCTGCTCCCAGCTTGAACGGAATCTTCTGCCTTCGCCTTTACCGCTCCATCTATCTCGAGAAGTTGGTCAGGAGGTTAAACCCTTCGCTGCTGATTCTTCGCGCTGCTTGTGCGCACGACCGATTGACTTGAAGGTGTTATCACGGTCCTGATCCGAAAACAGTTCCGCGGTTGCGGGATTGGCCAGAATCATAGAAATAGCATTCGACCATGGCGCGACTGCACGAATATCAAGGCAAGGCGATCCTCGCCGACTTGGGAATGAATGCCGCCGCGTTCAACGGCATTTTTATGATCGCCCGAACGCCGGGACTGGTGGCTCACGTACTCCAAGAGCAAACTCGGGAAAAACCGATGCGCCGGATCGATCCCTTTAAGCACGGTTACGACGGACCGCCGCCGAGAGGAATCTCGGACGGAAATCCCAAATCCCAAGATCCAAACCCGCCTTTGCCCGGGACGGGCTCCGCCGTGGCGAGTCCCAAGAAAAAAGGAGCTCAACGATGAAAGAAGAAAAAATACTGACCAAACATCCGCTGGGGAAAAGCGGGAAAAACATCGACAAGCAGAAGTATGACGCGGTGAAGGCCGCGATCCTGGCAGCCCTCGCTAAAAAAGAGCTGACTCACACCGATCTGTTTACCCAGCTCAACAAGGGATTGAAGGGGAAGTTCACGGGAAATATCAGCTGGTATGGCGAGACGGTTAAGCTCGATTTGGAAGCTCGCAAGATAATCCAAAGAAACACGGAAAAACCTCCGAAATACCGGCTCAAAAAGAAATAAAGCTGCGCTTCCCGCGCGTGAGATTCTCCTTTCGAGATTGAATCCTTTGAAGCCAAGCCGCCTTGGCGCTGCAAATTCTCCAAATGACGCACGATCGACCTTCGCCACAAAATGCACTTTGTAGGATGGGGATTTTGGCGTAAAAATGGGGACCTGATCGAAAGACATTAACTCTTTCCCGCAATGGAGCCCGAACGATGACACAGCCACAACCCTACGTCCCCACCGCACGCGAGCAGAAGTTCCTCGAGGGCGTCGAAGAAGGCCGCTATGAGCGGGAAATCATCAGTGGCCTTGCCCCCTTCTTCCACGAGAAAGCGCCGGAAGACATGCTCAACTTCTACTCCAAGGATGAGGTGACACGCCTGCAAGCGCTCAAGGGCACCGATCGTGACGTTGAAGCCCGGATGCCGGTGAAGATCACGCGCCATTATTACGAGCTGGCCAGGAACAGCGCCGCGATTCAGCGCATCGTCAAGGCCGACCCCGCCGAGACGTTGGATCTTGCGGGCTCGGAGGATCCCGGCAACCAGATGGACTACAGCCCCGTCGAGGGCCTGCTGCACAAGTACGAGATGGGACTTATGTACGTCATTTCGACCTGCTCGGCACATTGCCGCTTCTGTTACCGCGAAGAATTGATCGCCCGTAAGCAGATCAAGCGACAGGACGGCACCATCGCAAAGAAAGGTCTCGCGACGATCCCCGAGATCATCCCCTACATCAAGCAGCACAACGCTGCGGTGGCGAAGAACGGCGGCGTGCATCCCGAAAGCGGACGCGAGAAGTTGCGCGAGATCCTGATGTCGGGCGGCGACGCGATGGTGCTGAACAATGCAAAGATCGCGGCCTGGCTTGGCGCGCTGGCCGAAGCCGGCGTCGAGTCGATCCGCATCGGCACCAAGGATATGGCGTTCTATCCCCAGCGCTTCGACCGCACCTTCCTGTCTATGCTCGATCGGTTCCACGAGACCTACCCGGAGGTCGGCCTGCACATGATGCTGCACTTCGAGCACCCAGACGAGTTCCTCGCCAAGGATCCGGAAGGAAACTACATCGAGGACGCGCAGGGCTTCAAGCAATGGGTACCCGCGACAGGCGTGGGGATGCGGGGCCTGGCCTCGCGTGGTTGGCTCACTGTGCAGAACCAGGCGCCGATCATGAAGGGCATCAACGATGACCCGGACGCCCTCCGCATTCTGCAGCGCGAGTTCAAGCGCGCCGGCGGCGAGAACCACTACTTCTTCTGCGGGCGCGATATCATCGCCTACAAGGCGTTCAACGTTCCGATCGAGACCGCGTGGAATATTCTCAACGAATCGCAAAAGGGGCTGTCGGGCGTCGAGGCCCACGCGCGCCTTTCCATCACCCATTACAAAGGCAAGACCGAAGTGGCGGCGGTCACAAACGAGGGGATACCGGGACTCGCGGGCAGCGAGAATGGCGTCTTGATCTTCAAGATTCTCCGGAACGCCGGCAGCGCGCCCGATCGCGGCAAGGTCTGCATTGTTGGCCGCAACCCCGAGGCGCTCTGGTTCGACGACTACGAGGACCGCGTTCTGTTCGACGAGGCCGGCTTGTATCACTACGCGCGGGTGAAGGCTGCTCGACAGGCGCCGGGTCGCGCCACGGCTGCCGGACAGGCGCCGAGTCTCGGCGCTCTTCACGCCGCTCTTGCAACCGCCGAATGATCGACAAGCGGGTGGCGAGCGCGGCCGAGGCTGTCTCGGACATTTTCGACGGCGCCACGATCATGTTCGGTGGTTTCGGCGAAGCGGGCAGTCCGATCGAGCTCATCCACGCGCTGATCGACCAGGGCGCCACGAATCTGACGATGATCAGCAACAACTGCGGCAGCGGCCAGGTCGGCCTCGCGGCGCTGCTCAAGGCGGGCCGGGTTTCCAAGGTCGTTTGTTCGTTTCCGCGCACCGCCAACTCGACCGTCTTCCCGGAGCTCTACCGAAGCGGGCGCACGAAATTGGAATTGGTTCCTCAGGGAACGCTCGCGGAGCGCATCCGCGCCGGCGGAGCTGGAATCCCGGCGTTCTACACGCCGTCCGCGGTGGGAACGCCGCTGGCGGAAGGCAAGGAATGCCGGGAATTCGGCGGCAGAAAGTACGTGCTTGAGCACGGCATTCGCGCGGACTTTTCTCTCATCAAGGGGCGGGTCGCCGACACCCACGGCAACATCCTCTATAGCAAGACAGCGCGAAACTTCGGCCCGCCCATGGCGATGGCGGGCAAGGTTACGATCGTCCAGGTCGCCGAGGTCGTCGAGCCGGGCAAGCTGGACCCCGAGTCGATCGTCACGCCCGGCATCTTCGTGGATCGCGTCGTGGCCATCGCCAAGCCGGCCCACGAATCGGAACTCGTCGCGGCAGGAGCGTCGTACCCATGACGAGGCCCGGCCATGATAGCCAAGCGTTAGTTTCGTGCCGATTCCCTTGGCCTATCCTATTGCCCAGAAAGCGCAAACGATTACACTTTAAGCATGCTTGACTGGACGGCGTGCACGGCTGTCGAACGATCCCCTGAGAAGGTGAGCGGAGCGTGGCTCTTTCGGGGAACACGTGTGCCGGTGAAAACGTTGTTCGAGAATCTGGAGGACGGAGCGACGGTCGACCAGTTTCTGGAATGGTTTCCCGGCGTCACCCGCGCGCAGGCGCTCGCGGTCCTCGAGTTTGCGGAAGCGAGCCTCGCGACAGTCTGATTTTCGCGTGCGTGTTCTTTTTGATCAAGGGACGCCGGTGCCACTGCGCACGCACTTGGCAGCGCATGATGTCGTAACGGCCTTCGAAGCGGGTTGGGCTGAGCTTTCGAATGGCGAGTTGCTCAACGCTGCGGAAGCGCAGTTTGATGTGTTGCTGACAACGGACAAGCAACTGCGCTATCAACAGAAGCTGACCGGCAGGCGAATCGCCATCGTGGTGCTACCGCACGCGAGCTGGCCGAAGTTGGAGCCACACGCGGCCGAAATCGCAGCCGCGGTGGCTGCGACGCACCCCGGCAGCTATACCGAGATTTGAAAATTGCTGGCCAGCGCGCGAGGCAGATGGCCTTGAACAGCATCGGTGTTTGCGGCACGCTTCGATCATGAAAGTGCTCACATCCTACCCATGACGAAGCCGCCAGTGATCGGGCGAACGCGCGAGGAGATGGCGGAGCGCCTGGCGCAGGACATTCCCAACGGCTCGTATGTGAACCTGGGCATTGGCATTCCGGAGCTGGTCGCCAGGTTCGTGCCGGCGGGCCGCACGCTGATCTACCACACAGAAAATGGCATGCTCGGCATGGGCCCCGCGCCCAAGCCCGGCGAAGGCGATCCCGAGCTGATCAATGCGGGCAAACAACAAGTGACGGCGCTGCCGGGCGCCGCCTACTTTCATCACGCGGACAGCTTCGCCATGATCCGCGGCGGCCACCTGGACCTTTGCGTGCTCGGCGCGCTCCAGGTCGCGCAGAACGGCGATCTGGCCAACTGGTCCACGGGTGAGCCCGACGCCATCCCCGCAGTCGGCGGCGCCATGGACCTGGTCGCGGGCGTGAAATCGATCTTCGTCATAACCCAGCATTGCACCAGGGAAGGCGAGGCGAAACTCGTGCAAAAGTGCTCCTATCCGCTGACGGGAGTCGCCGTCGTGAACCGCATCTACACCGATCTGGCCGTGATCGAAGTCACGCCGAACGGATTTCGGCTCGTCGAACTGAGCCCCGGTATCGATTTCGATTTTGTGCAGGAGCGCACCGCTGCGCCTCTGCTTCGCAACCCAGAACCGATCGAAGCAGGCTGACATGACCACGCAAACCGACCTCTCGCGCAGCGCCGCCCTCTACGAGCGGGCCCTCAAAGTCCTTCCCGGCGGCGTCAGCCGCAACGCCATCCTGCGGGGGAATCACCCGACCTACGTTGAATACGGCAAGGGCTGCCGCGTGACCGACCTCGATGGCGTCACGCGCATCGACTTCTCCAATAACATGGCGTCCCTGATCCACGGCCACGCCTGCCCCGAGATCGTCGATGCGGTGACGGAGCAGATGACCCGCGGCACCGCGTTCATGATGGGAACCGAGATCGAGGTGCGCTATGCCGAGCACTTGTGCAGCCGCAACCGCTCGTTCGAGAAGATGCGCTTCATGAACTCGGGCACGGAGGCGATCATGGTCGCGCTGAAGGCGGCCCGCGCATTTACCGGGCGGCCGAAGATCGCCAAGGCCGAGGGCGCCTACCACGGCGTCTACGACTACGCCGAGGTGAGCCAGGGCTCCACGCCGGCGACCTGGGGCGGCATCGACCATCCGCGCAGCGTTCCGCTGGTGCACGGCACACCCGAGTCCGCGCTCAAGGACGTCGTTGTCTTTCCGTTCAACGACACCGAGCGCACGCTGGCGATCCTGGACGAACACGCCAGCGACCTCGCGTGCGTATTGATCGATCTGATGCCGCACCGCGTCGGCTTGTGTCCGGCGGATGTCGAGTTCGTGACCGCGCTCCGCGAGTGGTCCGCGCGCCACGGAGTGCTGTTGGTGTTCGATGAAGTCATCACGTTCAGGGCCGAGCACGCCGGCTTGCAAGCGCGCTACGGCGTCACGCCCGACCTGACCGCGCTGGGCAAGATTATCGGCGGTGGATTTCCCATTGGCGCCGTCGCCGGCCGCGCCGAAGTCATGGATGTGCTCAACCCGCAGTCGCCCCGCTACGTGTTTCCGCACTCCGGAACATTCACGGCCAACCCGATCAGCATGACCGCGGGCATGGCGGCGATGCTGAAGTTCGACAAACCCGCGGTGGCGCGCCTTAACGCGCTGACCGATCGGGCCAGGAACGGCATCGAAGGCGCGATCCGCGCGACGGGCGCGCCCGCGAGCGTCACCGGGGCGGGCTCGATGTTCCTGGTGCACATGAAGCAGACGCCGCCACGAAATTACCGCGAGGCGTACCCAACGCCCGACGAGTCGCGCCGACTCAGGGCGTTGCTCGATCATCTGTTCAACGAAGGTTGCAGCATCATCAGCTCGGGTGCGTGCACATTCTCCACGCCGATGACCGAAGCGGAGATCGACACGCTGGTGGGGGCGTTCAAGTCCGGCTTCGGAAAGCTGGCTTCGATGGGCTGAGCGCGCGGAGGGATGATTGAGTATGAAAAGAAAAACGAGCAAACCGACAAACAACCGGCGCTCGGCAAACTGCTGGCAAATTGGAGCAGTATCCATCGAAGGCAGGGCCGCCATTCGTAACTGGCAGGAGGGTCAACGACAACTGCGCTTCTAGTTATGCCAACAGTCGGCTGGATACAAGAGAGTGCGAGCGACAGATACTGGGAGGCGCATTCGCAGACTGCGGTCGGATTTCGGAGCCCACCGCCTAAATATCCCTGCACTCAGTGCGGTAAGAAATTCGATTCAGCAGACGAATTGCGTCGGCATTTCCACGTTAGCCATCCGCTCGAACTGCCGGCTCTGTACATTTGGCGTAAGCCGTTGCTGCAAGAGTCTGTGCTGCGAAGTCCGATTCGTGAGCAGGAGGTGGAAATTGTTCAATGCTCCCGCTGCGAGCTCCAAGTTAACGGCGGTGCGTGGGCTAACCTCGCGGTGGCCAAGGTTGCACAAGAACTGACCAAGCCGCGAGACGCCACGTGGAAGCTTCGATTAATTCATGAGCGTGCCTTTGATAACGCAGCGACAAAGGAAGAATACCGACTTCGTTTCCGCATTCCAGACGAAGACGACTTGGCGAAGGTGGATCAGTTGTTTACGGAAACGCTACTCGTGGACGACTTGCGGCATGCGGATCTGGCAACCTTCCACGCGCGCTTGCGATTTCCGCCAGCAGCTAATGAATACGGGGCAGCACTGGGCAATTATGTGCTTGGGATTTTGATCAAGGAGGGCTACGCCCCGTCCAACGCAGGAGTTGCCTTCGAGCGGTTTGCCGAATCCATGAAGGAGGCGCTTGCTGTACTTAGCGCGTTTCAGCGGCCGGTGGCCGCAGCCGTATCCGGCTGCATCCGATTTAATCTCAACGATTTTTCGGCCGATGCGACATACGGTTCAGCTGAAATCGATGGGGGCTTAATGTTTTTTCACCAGATCATCGCTAACGAGACGACATCGCTAACAGCGCAATCAAAAGCGGAGGCTGCCGTTTGCAGGCCAATCTGTCCCGTGGACGAAGGGACACATCTGCTTCTGACAAGCTGCGAACGGCTTCGAACAAGGGAACAGCTAACACTGCCCGAACTACAACAGCTCACGCAGCTTTTGAGTCGCGAAAAAACAATAAGCGAGCAGGACCTCGGTAAACTGCACGTCATATGTGCTGAAGGCTACATCCGCGCATCGCGACGGGATCTAGCCGTTCCGCATCTTCACGCTGTCCAGTTTTCATGGCCCTTCGCTGAGTGGGCGCAACGTCATCTTGATTATGTCTGACAGTGACACTGAACAGCAGGCTGCTAGGACGAGCGCGAGCGACGGTGAGCCGAAACCGCCGACAACGTTTGCGCCGCAGGCGTCACCTTGGGAGGCATTTATCGTCGGAAAGGGATCGGCTGACAAATTCCTCAAAAAGATGGGTGAGGGCGCTATCACTATTCCCAATGCTGAAGTGCTAGCGCGCGTGGCGGAAGCCATAGCGCAAAAGCCGAAGCGACTACCGCGCTTGATCGGTTTACTTCAAGCCAGCACGACTGCCCGAGAAACTATTCGGCTAATAGTTATCCAGTGTGCAGAGCATACCATCCGACGTCTGGACCTGATTCCAATAACGGATTCTCTTTCTCGCCAGGAATTCGCTGGAGCCGTTGACGCTTGGTTAGCCCGGATAGTGAAGAGGCCATTAACCGCGCCTCAGCTGACCCAGTTCTGGTTGCTGATTAACCTTGGACGAGCGCGGCAACTTATCGATGCTGACACAGCTTTCGCCTGGACGAAGGCTGCTATTACGCCCGCCAAGAGGAAGAAGAGCGCAGGGGACGATTTACTGCCGGACGACATGCTGGGATTATTGACGAGCGTCCCTCCGTCCCGTCCTGTGCTCGCTCCCCTTGTCGCGCAATTCAAGGCGGCACGGCAAATGTTTGAGGGACTAGAACGGGATATCACAACCCAGTCTGCGGAGATCGACAAGCTCACTCGAGAAATTTCCGAGCTCGAGGCGAGGATCAGCAGCGCCGAACAACAGTTAGTTGCCGCTCAGCGTCAGAAGAAAAAAGACGATGACAGAATCGAAGAGCTGGGAAAGACGATTGTTGATCTCCAAGATGGGTATCAGCACAAACTCGATGCTCTTCGAGCTCGTGTTCGTGGCGCTCTCGAAGGGCAACTCACAAGATGGCTGCAGACCGCGCTCGATGCTAGTCGAAGCGATCCGCCATTCATGCAGGCAATCGAGGAGAGATTGGAAGAATCTTTAAAGTTCGTTCAACGGGAGGCGGAATGGCTGCAACGTTCGGCTTAGATTTCGGGACAACCAACAGTGTTGCTACGGTCATCGGAATCGATCCGGAAACCGGGCAATTGGCGCCTCGACCCCTTTTGGGCCCCGACGATCGGCCGCATCCGTCAGTCGTGTGGTATAGCGGAAGCGAGCCAGTCGTCGGCCGTGCCGCAATGGATCAACTGAGCAATCTCGGACTCGGCGTTTTCGGCGACATCGTGCGGTCGCCAAAAATGTTTCTCGGGTCGCCGACCGGCATTTTTGTCGGAGGCGTAACCCGACAAGCCGGGGAAATTAGCAGCGACGTGCTCAAATATCTTCGCGCGGATGCGCTGAACCGGGGATTCCGCGGCAATACGTTCGAAGCTGCGGTTTTTACCATTCCAGTCACCATGCGCGGACAGGCCCGCATCGAATTGCGGCAGGCCGCACAACAGGCAGGAATAAGGATTCATCAGTTCGTGCACGAACCGCTTGCCGCGCTGTACGGTTATCTCCGGCCGCACCCGAATTTTCGCGAGGAAGTTGCCAATCTCGAGCGGCGGCTCGTTCTCGTGTTTGATTGGGGAGGTGGGACGCTCGACCTCACGCTCTGTCAGATGAAGGATGGCGTTCTGACGCAGGTTTTCAACGCCGGCGATTCCGGCATAGGCGGCGATCAATTCGACAGTCGGCTACGGCAGCTCGTCCGTGACCGACACCAGCAGCAACATCCCGACGCCGACTGGTCGCGGATTCAACCCAGTGCGGAGTCGCGCTTACTGAAGGCCTGTGAGGATGCAAAAATTGCGCTCTCCGAGCGAGCGAGCTCCGCAATTCTCGTTCGCGATGTTTTGACCGGTACCGGCGCCGGAAACGATGTGAGATTAGAGATTACGAAGGATGAGCTAGAACACGCTGTGCGCGATTTAATCGTCCGCGGTTTGTCGAAGATCGAGTCGCTGCTCGATCTTGCAGGAGTTAACCGCGGTGCGGTGGAATTCTGCCTCGCAACCGGAGGAATGGTGCAAATGCCTGCAATTCAAGAGGGGCTCCGCGAGATCTTCGGCCTTGCGCGACTTCGCCTCGTTTCCAATGCGGCGACGGTAATTTCCGAGGGTGCCGCCTGGATCGCACACGACGACATTCCACTGAAGCTCGCCAAGCCCCTCGAGTTGCTCCACGCCGACAATACGTATCTGCAGATCATTGATTCGGGCACCAGCTTACCGGTGGATGGCACTGTGATTCAGCAACGCATCGACATGTATTGTGTGGATCCTAGCGATGGTTTTGCGAAATTCTTGTTCGCTCGCCCGAAATGGCCGGATCGCTCATCCCACGGCGACGAGAGAGTTCCGTATACTCACCTGACGCTACCCGTTGATCGGAATTCTCCGCCCCTTCGTGAGCGCTTAAAAGTGGAAGTGACGATAGATCACAACCTCGTCGCGGAGCTTCGGGCGCTGTCAACGATGAGAGAGTCGATCAACGAAGCGCGAATTCACGATTTGGAATTTGGAATTGGGATGAATATGGCTCGGGCGAAACGCTAAATGACAAAGAAACTCACGCTGGCTAATCCCGAGACAGGGGCAGTGCGCTCACGCAGTAACGTTTGCCTTGCGCACGATGCGATTGATCTCGTCCCAGGGGACGTTCTCAAAGCATATCGCTTACCGCTACAGGATTTGACGCCGCAACAACACTCAGAGCTAATGTATTACGAGCCATGTTGTATTTGTCACCGGACTCTTTACGTCTTCATGCAGGAAGGATGTGATTATTGCGCTTCGGGTGGACACGGCGTGCCTTCCGTCGCCGAAGCACGCCGGCAACGAGACTCCCGATTTCGAGAGGCTGAGGCATCGGAGGGAAGAGGAGGCTATTCGTGAGATGTAGTAGAGCGAGAGGGGTCAGAGTGGGGTTGCATTAATTTGACGGACAGTGGGCTGAGGGTCAAAACCCAAAGGAGCCCACATGAAAACACAGTTATCGAAGCCAACTCGCAGGCCGGCGAGATATACCGAGCAATATAAGCAGGACGCACTGGAATTATGGCGTGCCAGTGGCCGAAGTGCGGCCAAAGTGGCAGCCGAGCTGGGCATTCGCCCTCCACTGCTCTACCGCTGGGCCCGAACCGAACGCGCCCCAGCCAACGCCTCGTCGGCAGGACAAAAGCGTCTCCGCAGCGTCGAGCAATTGGAGGCGGAGATCCGGCGCTTACGTGAGGAGAACGCCAAACTTTTAGAGCAGCGTGAAGTGTTAAAAAAATCGCTGGGCATCCTCTCCGAAGTGCCGCCCAGAGGTATGCCCGGATCGAGCAGATGAGCGGCCAATACAAGGTAGCGTGGCTCTGTGAAGCGCTCCTGGTCTCGCGCAGTGGCTATTACCACTGGGTTGAGCGCCGGCGCCAGCCGGGTCCACGCGCAGTGGAAACCATTGCTTTGCGCGCGCGCATTCGACACGAGTTTGCGCGCAGTCGCCAGACCTATGGCAGTCCTCGGCTGGCCCAGGCGCTGGGCTGTCCCGGTCGGCGCAATCGCATCGCCCGTCTCATGCGCGCAGAACGGCTCTTCGCCCGGCAACGCTCCAAGTATCGGCCGCGGACAACCGACAGCCAGCACGGCGGTCCGATCGCTCCCAACCGTTTGCAAAACCTTACCGTGCGCCGTCCCGATCACGTCTGGGTTACCGATGCCACTTGCATCCTGACCGCCCAAGGCTGGCTCTATCTGGTCGCCGTCCTCGATGTCTGCACCCGGCGCGTCGTTGGCTGGGCCATGCATCAACGCCTCGATGCCCACCTGGTTATTGCCGCCCTGCGCATGGCGCTGCTCCAGCGCCGCCCCACCAGCGCCCTCATCGTCCACTCAGACCGCGGAATGCAATTTGCCAGCGCCGCTTACCGCCAGGTCCTCGCCGAGCACGGTCTGGTCGCTTCTATGAGTCGCAAGGGCAACTGTTACGACAACGCCTTCATCGAAAGCTTCTGGAGCAGCCTCAAATACGAAGTCGTCTATCATCAGCGCTTCGCCACCCTGGCCGAGGCGCGCCTTGCCATCTTCAACTACATCGAGACCTTTTATAACCGCGTTCGCCTCCACTCCAGTCTTGCTTACCGCAGTCCCATTGTCTTTGAATCCCAACTAAACCAAAAGAATTGATCCCCAATTCACTGTCCGAAAAATCAGGGCAATCCCA